>JBAIXS010000251.1:0-12592 GCA_037916395.1 Candidatus Sulfobium mesophilum | reverse complement strand
CCGAGAGAGCCGCTACCCTGCTGCCGGTCTCTGCAATCTCGGCAGACTGCCTAATGATACGGTCCAGTTCATCTTCAGTCCATTTACCTAAAGTTAAAATCATTCTTCCTCTCACATTGAAAAACGGGCATTCGCGTAAGAGTGTGTGGCACTTTGTTCGTTTTCCCCTCTTTGGCAAAGAGGGGTGAGGGGAGATTTTATTAATCATACCCCACTCCAACGCAGGCGGCTTCAAATCCCCCTTCACCCCCTTTTCTAAAGGGGGGACTACCAGTAAGTATAACCGCTTCGGAGGAATTTTATCCCCTCATACGCACAAAGATCCAAAATGCGAAATATCAACAGAAGATCTTAAAGAAAATAATGGGCGAAATATGACGACCGTCATACCGTTGGCTAGTCGGGAATGTTTTATAATCATATATGGCCAATACGAGAAAAAATATCAGATACCTGCGGTATGCAGTGCAGACCGCTTTTTTTCTTCTTATCCTTCATATAGGTTACACGTTTTATCATTTCGTCCTGCATTTTGAGAGTTCCGGCCACCCATTCATACAGAGGCCTCCATCTGTTGATGCATTTCTGCCGATCGCCGGTTTGATGTCATTTAAGCATTTTCTGATAACAGGAATAATCGAACCCGTCCACCCGGCCGCTTTTATTATGTTTGCGGCGGCTATATGCGTCTCGCTGTTGTTAAAAAAAGGATTTTGCGGCTGGATATGTCCTGTTGGCACTATCTCTCAGTGGTTTTGGATGGCAGGAGAAAGGATAGTGGGGAAAAACTTTAAGATTTGGAGACCTGCTGATATATTTTTACGGTCATTAAAGTATATCCTTATGACCTTTTTTATACTGACCATCTGGGTCAAGATGCCGGCTGCCGCCCTGGAAGCGTTTTTTCATTCGGACTATTATAAAATTGCAGATATCAAGACAATGAAGTTTTTTACCGAGATGTCCTCAACTACGCTGTGGTTCCTGGCCGGCACGGCCGGGCTTTCGGTCCTTTATAAGAATTTCTGGTGCCGTTATCTGTGCCCCTATGGGGCGTTGCTGGGGCTAATAAGTCGCTTAAGTCCGGTCAGGATACAAAGGAGTGAAATGAATTGCACGCATTGCCATTCCTGCACGAAACACTGCCCTGCCCTGATAGATGTGGAAGGACAGGAAACTGTGAAGACAGCCGAATGTGTCGGCTGCATGACGTGCGTGAGCCGATGTCCTGCAAAAGGGGCCTTGGAAGTATCATTCGGGGCCGGCAAAAAAAGAAAGGCTTTTATACCGAATCTTTATCCGGCGTTACTCGTAATAGTATTTTTTATTATAGTGGGAGCAGGCATTATATCAGGCAACTGGCATTCCCAAACGCCCTACGAAGAATATAAACGTCTTATACCGGCGTCCCAGAATCTGACCCACCCATAAAGAATTTATTATTTTGTTTGATCTGTTTTCTCAGGCTTATCAACTGACTCTACCGGCTCCATTGTTATGGGTCTTTCTCCCTTATCCTGATCGCCCATCCTCTCCGTCTTCTCCGAAGCGCTTCCGGTATGCTCCTCTGGCCGCGGCCTCTCGCCCGCAGCAGCATGCTGGTTAAGTAGCCTCTTTAACTTCTCTACTACCGGAGGCACCACAAGTTTCCTGTTTCCTATAATGTCTGACGGCAGGGCATAACCGGAACCGTAAAAAGCTTCATTAGCATCATGATTGATCTGGATGCCGGCTCCGTCGACAGCCAGTCCGGCGAAAAGCCCCCTGCTCCTTGAATAAGAATAAATCTCAGACTTCAGCATGATGTCTGTCGATGCAGAGGCCTGTCTGCCTACCGGCCCTGCCGCAACACTGGCATCGGCGCCCAGGGTAAACTTGCCCCTCATTATGCCCTCAATGCTTCTGCTGCTCTTAAAGACCAGAATAATGTCGATAGACTCGACCCCGACCTGCCACCCGATGCTGCCGCCGGCAACCGTGATAAAAACAGGGTTAGACCAACTACCGTCCTCCTGGCGTACGGCCAGGATGCCTTTTCCGAAACGGCCGCCGAGAATAAAACCGGCCTTTATCACACCAGGGATAATCGCAATGCCGTTTGCGTTACGAAGTAGCGCCGGGGGTATCCCGCTTTCCGGAATGGACAGAGTCTGCTCAAGAACCTCGACTGAGTCGTCAATCTTGACAAGTCCTGAGGTATCTGCAGCCTCGGCAGATAATGTCGCCGCCAGTAATGTGCTGAAAATTACCACTATCATTATTATTCTTTTCATTACCGCACCTCCCTAAGTAAATAATTAATACTGTCTTAAGAATAGATATGTATCAAAGTATATCAAATCTCCTCGCAAAAAAATTATCTCTTAAATAAATTTCATCCACACCATTCGTCGGACTTTCCATCTCATATCCCGCCTTTTTCAGTGCATCTAAAAAGCCGGCGAGGAGGGCCTCTCTTTTTTCATTGATCTGCCTGAGTCCCGCTATGAAGGACCTGTATTCGTGTGCATGAGTTGCCTGAATATGTTCGAGCAGCTGCGCGCAAAAATACCAGTTGCAGCGGTGAGGCCGAAGAGGTCTTTGAAGGATACAGCCTTTTTCTCCGAGAAACTGGCAAGGTTCCTCATCTCCGGCTTCTGTCTTATATAACGGGGGGCTTTCCCCCAGCGCATAAATGCAAATCATGTCGATGGGTTCGAGATAAGAGTGCCTGTTTATACAGCAAACGGAACGACACCCCGGACATATAACTGATGTATGGCGCTCAATAAACCGGCCCGACGTTTCGATAGCAGCCGAGACCGCTTCAGCCGGGGCCTTCAATTTTCCAAATTCGCCGCTGTATTTTGTAAATAAATTCCCCACCTTTGCCTGAATAGAGCGCACGGCTTCAACTCTCAAGTAGTCTGTCATTAAAATGATGTCTCTCAAAATATTTCCACGGATGCCTGCAACATTACAAAAATCTCAAGCCCCGCTCCGATAAAAAAGGGTTATCCTTCAGTTCATCCCCGATAGTCGTCTCATCAGCATGGCCGCAAAAAACCTTTGTATCGGACGGAAAAGCAGCAAGTCTTTTCAGAGAATTCAAAAGACTTGACATATTACCCCCGGGCAGGTCGGTCCTCCCCGCTGATCCCTTGAAAAGAGTGTCCCCTGTAAACAAAGCGCCCTCCCGGTACAGACATATGCCTCCCTGAGTATGCCCCGGCGTATGGAGCACGTCCAACGCGCCCGTCCCCAGGGTTATTTTATCTCCGCCAGTGACGATGATATCAGGTTCGGGGAAATCCTCATCCCGGAAACCCCAGGAGATGCATAAGGCTTTAGTCGCACGGTAAGTCTCTTTTTCATCTTTATGCATGACTATGGAAGCCCCGTATTTATCCTTCAGCTCCCGCGCAGCGCAGACATGGTCGTAATGGGCATGTGTAAAAATAATATACCTTGGTATAAGCCCCTTCTCTTCTAAAAAATCATCTATCCTCTCGAATTCGTCGCCGGGGTCAATTACGACAGCCTCCGGCGATCCCTCGTCATGGACTATGTAACAGTTGACATCAAGCTGCCCAACCACGATCTTGTTGATGGTCATACCTTTCACCTCAATCTCAATATCCCATTATACGCCACGGGGCGCCTGCAGCGCATCAAACAAAAGACCCGGGAAAACGCCGGCAAATTTATTCCGGGATGCTTTGAACTGATTCAGCGGCGCGTGTCGCATAACGCTTTAGATATGCGCCGGTCGCCATAACGACTCGCCGGGGAGAGCGCCCCGGAGACTGCCGGCATATTCACAAAAAAGAGATAACTGAGGTAAAATAATAACATGCTGGTACCTCACAAAGATCTGGACCTGAAGTGCCGTGAATGTGAAGGGATCTTGCAACTCGCCTTCGGCTGACGCGGTGTGTCATTGCGCTGCACGGAGTGCGGCAGGAGATTCCCCCTCGCGGAATATATAAATGAAATTGACGAAAAAACGTGGGAAAAAATATCGGGCCGGTCTTGTGACAGGGCTTAATCATTAACTTTTCTTTCCCCGCTAAGCTTCATACATGGAATTGTCCATCCTTAATGAGTGAAGATCTCTGTCCTGCCTGGCAATAGATAAAACTTCCGGAAGTATATTAATATAGAAACCTTAAATCTCTTATGACAGGGGGTCAAGATGAGCATCAGAGAAAATATTTATCAGGTAGCCGAGTTGATCAAACCATCCCATATACTGGTAAGCGTATTCGACAAATCAGGACTTGACGACCTGGTGAAGGGCATCCTCGATGTAAACCGCGCCGCAAAGTTCTATTCGACCGGCGGTACCGGCAAAAAAATCATCGAAATCCTTGGTCCAGATGCAGCCGCAAATTACACGTCCGTAGAAGATTTCACCGGAGCGCCCGAGATGGAGGGTGGCCTCGTGAAGACATTGCACCCCAAAATACATGCCGGACTTCTTGCCGAAAGAGGCAATCCTTCCCATGAGGAATATCTATATAAGACGCTTGCGATGATGGGAGGTTCGCCGGGCGTTTACTTTGATATCTTCGTTGGAAACCTTTATCCCTTTACATCGGTCATTGCCAAAGAAGGGACGACGCCGGAAACCGCGAGGGTCAACATCGATATCGGTGGACCTGCCATGACAATGGCGTCGGCAAAGAACTGGCATAGCGTCGCCGTACTCACCTCACCCGGCCAGTACAGAGACTTCATCTCTGCTTTAAAGGTCAATAAGGGCATGATCGGGCTTCAGCAGAGGTTTGACCTGGCTGCGGCGGCGATGAAATCAATAGGGGAGTACAGGACGGCAATAGGAAATTATTTTTCTTCCCTGGATTTCTCAAAAGACGTCAGGCCCAATTTGGCGCTCAAATAGACGCAGCAGCAACAACGTTGTGAAATATATCTTATCGGAGGCCATCAATGCGAAAGATTTTATTCATGGCAGCAGCCTTATTTTTTTTACAGTATAACGCAGACTCTTATGGTTTCAGCAACAAGGGAGAAGACTGCACCAAATGTCATACCCTGAAGAAAGAAGAAGCAGCGGCTTTACTCAAAGGCATCGATCCCAATCTCAAGATACTCAGTATTAAGATGACGCCGCTGAAATCCCTGTGGGAAATAGACGTTGAGTCAAACAATAAGAAAGGCGCTGTATATCTCGATATAACTAAGAAATATCTGATCTCCGGTCAACTCCTTGATATCAAAAGCAAGCGAAACCTCACCCAGGAAGCCTCTGAGGAACTCAACAGAATCGACGTTTCAAAGGTGCCATTGGGCGATGCGATTGTTATGGGCGACAAAAATGCTAAAAAAAAGGTGATCGTCTTCACAGACCCTGACTGCCCCTTCTGCGCAAAACTCCATCTTGAGATTAAGAAGCTCAACGCTGAAAGAAAAGATGTCGCTTTTTTCATAAAGATGTACCCCCTGCCGATTCATAAGGAAGCAGCCGAAAAGGCAAAGGCAATAGCGTGCGAAAAATCGCTATCATTGCTTGATGCAGCCTTCGAGAAAAAACCGATCGCAAAGGCAAAATGCAAGACCTCCGCTGTAGATGACAATCTGGCACTGGGGAAAAAGCTGGGCATATCAGGCACTCCCACCATGGTGATGCCGGACGGCAGAGTGATCTCAGGTTTCCGCGATGCCAATGCCCTTAAGGCGCTAATATATAAAAAATAATTTATGAGGTGATAAAAGAGCGTGAAAGCGGAAGGGGCCAGACAAGGCCCCATCTGCAGTTTCCGTCTCGAAGGCAATCACAGGTGTCTTTCGATCGTCCCGGTCACTTCTGAAAGCTCATATTCAAACTTTTGCGGCTTCCTTCCGAAACAGATACCTAGGCTCTCGAAAAGAGCGATCTCTGTGATATCCACTTCCCTCCTTTTTATCGCAGCTGAGGTGGCAATGTAATCTATCTTTTTGCCGTTAACACCCACTACAGTTTTGCCGTTCTTGCCCGAAAGAATAAGGATGACAGCAGCAGCGCCTGCCCTGTAGCCGAAATTTACGTCATAGGCTGAAGATCCACCTGAACGGACAAGGTGCCCCGGCGTGACCTCTCTCACCTCAGGGATCGCGTATATCCCCGGTACAAACATCCCTGTCTTCTTCATGAATTCAAGTACTTCAGGGTCCGCCTTGAGTCTCTTCTCAAGTTGCTGTCTTACATACTTGCCGGCACCGGCAAGTTTTTTGTGGCCGAAGGCATCCACGCCTGCTGATTCGTCGTACAGGAGTTCTCCGCTTGAGGTCGAAAGCCCTTCAGCGACGACTATGATATAAGTACCCGCCCTGACATCGCTGCGAAGTATCCGCGCAAAATACGTGCTCTTCATGTGCTCATAGACGACATCGAAGTCAACAGGTATTTCCGGGATCAGGATACAGTCGGCCTCGGCCCCGACGCCCCCCCGGAAAGCAGTATGTCCTACGTATCTGCCGAAAACCTCGATCACAAGAATACGGTTGTGGCTCATTCCGGTTGTTTTGAGGTCTCTCGTGAATGTGGCAATCCTGTTGATCGCCGAATCCCCGCCCACACTGTAAGGCTGCAAATCGAGGTCCATGGTCTTTGGGACATGTACGCAGGGTATGCCCTTGGAAGAAAGGTCAACGACAACACTTCCCGTGTCGTCGCCGCCGCTTATTATCAGGGCGTCAATCCCGAACTTCTTCAGGCCGTCTTTTATACGGTCATATTTCTGCGGATCTGCGATCTTGCTTATCTTGACCCGCGAATGGCCGGCCTCCGACCCCGCAAGCGATGCCTCGATCTTGCTAACCCTCTCGGCGCTCAGGAGGACCACATCTTCGAGGTCGACAAGGTTATACAGACCAGCATATCCGTTAGGGATAACAACCGCTTCGATCCCGTGGTCATAAGCCTCCCGCGCAATTCCCTTGATCACGGCGTTAAGCCCGCCGCAATCACCCCCGCTTGTGATTACACCGACTCTCCTGATAGCTGCCATATATTCCTCCTTGAAAGGCTGTATTTCATTTCACAAAAATGAATATTTGAACCATTATTTCTGTCATTCCAGCTTGTCGGGAATCCCTCGGAAGAAAGATGCCGGACAAGCCGGCATGACAATCAAAGAGCAATGATCGCATATTGCCGGTTCACTCAATCTTCAGCTCTCGGCCAGTCATCACTCCGGCATCTTCCCGCCGTTTTCGATCAGGGCCTGCACAGGCTTCAAACCATAAGGCGTCTCCTGCTCAATAGCGGTAAGGACCGTTCCTCCGCCCGTAAAGAAATAATATTGTGCGTTATCGAGCACTGAAAGGTAAAGACCCGGACAAAGGTCCTTGAACTCCTGAAGCGTATCCCCGCCGCCATAGAGTTTCTTGGCATGTGTGTTGCGGTCGATCGTCTCGTCGAGTGCCTGAGAACCGTCATAAAAATGAGGCGTGAAGCCCATTACAGCGTTCACAAAGATAGTGCTTGAATGAAGTATCGCATCGAGGACAGTTTTATCAGAAAAGGATTGCCTGTCTATGTCCAGTATATGGCCGTAACTATTACCTTTTCTGAATTCTTTTAGCGACAGAGTCCTGTATCTGCCTTCGACCTTTCCATCGAGGATGTCGGACTCAACAATATACGGAAGTTCCACTATCTTTCCGTCCCTGTCATCCATTGCCACAAGTTCCTTCGCGGCTTCTATATCTTTATCTGAAACGCCCGCGATTCTCACACCGTATTTGGCACACAAAAATGTATTATAGATTACTCCTCCCAGTATAAGCCTGTCGGCCTTCCGGTATATCGCGTAAAGGGGACCGATCTTCGTGTCATATTTCGACCCCGCAACCACGGCCGTGAAAGGCCTCTCCGGATTAAGCACATAGTCGAGGTTTACGATCTCCTCCTGCATCAGAAAACCGGCAAAGGCAGGCAGGTATTTGGCTATATCGTATGTGGAAACGTGGGGCTGCCATGAGCCGAAGGCGTCGTTGACGAAAATATCTGCAAGGCCGGCAAGCTGGTGGGCCAGTTTGTCCCGGCCCTGCTCTTTAGATTCCTCGGCCTGAAACCACCGCGTATTGGGCAGATATATGCCGCCTATCCGTCTATCCCTCAATGCCCTTATGGCGTGGTTTATCGACGTGTCGATTCCTGTGATGCCCTGACCCGGGTCTGTGCTGAACTGAGGTATATGGAATCTTATGTGAAGTTTGCGTTCGAGGTACTCGACAATCGGCTTCACTGACTCATCTTCCCTGCAGCTTATCTGGCCGGTCTTTTTGTCCCTTGGCCTGCCGATATGGGTCATCAGGATCGGCCTTCCACCCCTCTCTACAATATTATAAAGAGTGCCCAGGGTGCGGTCTATCCTGTAGGGGTCCCTGATCTGGCCGTTCTTTACGACATTATGGTCGAACCTTACAAGTACGACCTTACCCTCTATCGGTGCGTCCTGAAGTAACGGGAGCCTCTGGTCTATATTAGGCAAGTCTCACCTCTCAAAAGCAGCTGTTTTCCTTTATTGACCAATAAATATTAAAGCAGTTTGGAAGCAATTGCAAGACTTAGCCGGGATAACCAACAGGTTACATTCGCCCTGCTTCAAACGCGGGCATCATCCCCTCTTTGGCAAAACTGTAGAATTGATCTCCGGCAACTATCACATGGTCAACGACTTTGATATCAATGCCTCCCAGCGCCTCTACAAGCCGCCTCGTAATAGCGTGATCGTGATTGGATGGCCTGACAGTCCCTGCCGGGTGGTTGTGCGCCAGCAGTACGGAGGCTGCTTTATGTCTGACAGCCGCCTCGGTGACATGCCGCGGATGAACAAATGCCTCCTTGACAGTGCCCTCGCTTATGAGTGCAGGATAGAGAACTCTGAGTTGGGAATCAAGGCATATCACATAAAACACTTCTTCAGAGCGTCCTGCCATGAGAGGCAAAAGATATTCAGCGGCCGCTTCCCAGGAATTTAAAGGCCTGCGGGCATGCATGACCCTGTCCATAAAATAACGCCTCGTAACCTGCGGTATAAGAGCCAGGAAGGCCGCAGCATTTGGGCCAACCCCTTCCACAGCCGTCAAATCCCGCGGGTTTGCCTCAAACACTGCCGATAAACTGCCGAACCTTTGAATGAGACGGTGGGCCAGCGGATTAGTATCGCTCTGTGGAATAGCCTGAAACAAAAGAAGTTCAAGGACTTGATGGTCCTCAAAGTGATCAAGTCCTTCGCTTAGAAATCTTGCCCTCAGACGTGCTCTGTGCCCCTTGTGAATACCCTCTCTCTTGGCGGCAGCAACCGGCCCATTTATCCTCTTCTCTTTCAGAGGGTAAAAAATGGCATTCTCAAAAGCTGAATTATTTCCCTTTTTCAAATCCCTTAATGCTAAAGACTTGCGACAAAAAATTCAAGATTAAAAAATTCGTGCGCTATCCGTCCCCGTGATACTCCTGCACGGACTTGATGCTCATCTTCTTTTTCTTCAGACTTTCGATCGCATAAACTACCGCCCTGGCGCCTGCAACCGTAGTCGTATAAGGCACGCCATACTGAAGGGCGCTGCGCCTGATAGAAAATGAATCCTTCTGCGCCTGCGCACCGCTGACCGTGTTGATTACAAAAACTATCTCCTTATTCTTTATAAGGTCAACTATATGCGGTCTGCCTTCAGCGACCTTATTAATGACCTCTACGGGCAGTCCTTTATTATCCAGAAATTGGGCCGTACCTCTGGTTGCTATTACGGAAAAACCGGCCTCATAAAGCCTTCTGACTATATCGCATATGCCTTGCTTGTCCTCGTCTCTGATGCTGATGACGATCTTGCCGGAAAGCGGTATCCTGTTATTAACCGCAAGCTGGGATTTTGCAAAGGCCCTGCCGAAGTCTTCGTCTATGCCCATAACCTCACCCGTCGATTTCATCTCGGGGCCGAGTATGGTATCAACACCTGGAAACTTGTCGAAGGGAAAGACGGCCTCTTTCACCGAGACGTGTTTTATAGACTTTTCAGCCGCAAGGCCCAATTCATTCAATGTTTTTCCTGCCATAACCTTTGCAGCTATCTTCGCAAGAGGAACACCCGTGGCTTTGGAGACGAAGGGAATTGTTCTGGATGCCCTTGGATTTACCTCCAGTATGAATATTTCGTTCTTCTTTACAGCAAACTGAACGTTCATGAGGCCGATGACGCCAAGTTCCATAGCAAGCTCCTTCGTCTGCCTCTTTATCTCCTCGACTATCTCTTCGCTCAGAGAATATGGGGGAAGCGAACAGGCAGAGTCGCCTGAATGGATGCCGGCTTCTTCAATATGCTCCATCACGCCGCCGACGATCACCTTCTCACCGTCGGACACCGCATCGACATCGACTTCCACAGCGTCGCTCAGGTATTTATCCACAAGTATGGGATGATCGGGAGAAGCCTTCACCGCCCTTTCCATATAACTCCTTATGGAATCCTCGTCATAAACTATCTCCATCGCCCTGCCTCCCAGGACATAAGAAGGCCTGACCATGACCGGATACCCTATCTTTCCCGCCGCAGAAACAGCTTCTTCGACTGACATTGCGGTCTCGCTTTCGGGCTGTTTGAGGTTGAGCTTATGAAGAAGTTCCTTGAACCGTTTTCTGTCCTCCGCCCGGTCTATGGAATCAGGCGAAGTTCCCAGTATCTTTATTCCTTCTCTTTCCAGAGGTACCGCAAGTTTAAGGGGAGTCTGGCCGCCGAACTGGACGATTACGCCCACGGGCTTCTCCGCATCAAGGATATTCAAGACATCCTCAATGGTTAGAGGCTCGAAGTACAGCCTGTCCGACGTATCGTAGTCAGTGCTGACAGTTTCTGGATTGCAGTTGACCATTATCGTCTCAAAGCCAAGTTCTCGGAGCGCAAAGACAGCATGCACGCAGCAATAATCGAACTCAATCCCCTGGCCTATCCTGTTGGGTCCTGAGCCAAGGATCACTATCTTCTTCTTTTCCGTCGGGTTTGCCTCGGAGTCAAATCGCATGGGCACGGCGTGGCCTGAGCCTGCAGTCGCAACAGTGTAAAAAGGTCTTTCATAAGTTGAATAAAGATAAGGCGTATACGCCTCAAACTCGGCTGCACAGGTATCGACCATCTTATAGACCGGCCTTATGTCCTCCAATTTTCTCAGATTCCTGATATCGGCCTCACTCCTGCCCAGAAGTTGTGCCAGCCGCCTATCGGAAAAACCATTTTCCTTTGCTTCGCGAAGAAGCAGTGGCGGGGTGGCTCCGCTGTCCGCCGATCTCTTTATTTCTTCCTCCATCTCCACGATCTGCCTGATATGGTTTAGGAACCACGGGTCCATCGATGTATGCTCATGAACCTCTACGACACTCATCCCTGCCCGGATCGCCTGGGCAACATACCAGAACCTCTCGACGCCCGGTATCTTTAATTTCATCTTGATCTTCTCGCGGTCGCCGACCACCTCTTCCATGCCGTAGCTTCCTGATTCGAGACTTCTTAAGGACTTCTGCAGGGATTCCCTAAATGTTCTTCCTATGGACATCACTTCACCCACTGATTTCATCTGGGTCGTTAGTACCGGGTCCGCCTCGGGAAATTTTTCAAAGGCAAATCTCGGGAACTTGGTTACTACGTAGTCGATTGTGGGTTCAAACGAGGCAGGGGTCTCTCTGGTTATGTCGTTTCTGATCTCATCGAGTGTCAGTCCCACGGCAAGCTTGGCGGCTATCTTAGCTATAGGAAAGCCTGTGGCCTTTGATGCGAGGGCCGAACTTCTTGACACTCTGGGGTTCATCTCGATCACTACCATCCGGCCGTTCTGCGGGTCAAGGGCAAACTGTATGTTCGACCCTCCGGTGTCCACGCCAATCTCCCTGATAATAGCGATAGAGGCATCCCTCATCCTCTGGTATTCCTTGTCGGTAAGCGTCTGGGCTGGTGCAACGGTGATCGAATCCCCTGTATGTATACCCATCGGATCGAAGTTCTCTATCGAGCATACGATCACCACATTGTCTTTCTTATCGCGCATTACTTCAAGTTCGAATTCTTTCCACCCGAGGGCCGATTCCTCGATAAGCACCTGACTTACAGGGCTTAGCTTAAGACCTTTATCGAGGAGTTCGACGAACTCTTCTTTATTGTATGCGATGCCTCCGCCCGTCCCGCCAAGCGTAAAGGCCGGTCTGAGTATGGCCGGAAAACCGATGCTTCCTATGACGTCCATACCTTCACGGACACTGATAACCGCTGCGCTTTTAGGTACCTCAAGTCCTATCTTTGCCATCGCTTCTTTGAAAAGTTCCCTGTCTTCAGCCTTCTTGATGGCATGGAGTTTTGCCCCTATAAGTTCAACGCCATACCTTTCAATTATCCCCTTTTCAGCAAGTTCGACCGCCAGGTTTAAAGCAGTCTGCCCTCCCATTGTAGGAAGTATGGCGTCGGGGCGTTCCTTCTCGATGATGAGTTCAAGGATATCGGCGGTGAGAGGCTCGATATAAGTAACATCGGCTGTCTCCGGGTCTGTCATTATAGTGGCCGGATTGGAGTTTACCAGAATAACCCTGTAGCCTTCGTCTCTCAGGGCCTTGCATGCCTGGGT
>JBAIXS010000250.1:0-3308 GCA_037916395.1 Candidatus Sulfobium mesophilum | reverse complement strand
CAATGCTTTCTCTTGGGAACTTACTTTAGTTCGATAACCTACGTCTGCTGTCGCAGCCGGGATGCTCGAGGAACATTTTGGTATCGGTAAAGAGCCCGGTATTCAGGGAAGGCCTGATTAACAAAGTAGTGCCGTTTCCGCTCGGAGTCTGCACACTTGCCGTAAAGTCGCCTGGTATTGACAGTTGCTGCTTCTCATGGTGGGAATTTGATTTATGAAAGTTATTCCAGCACTTTCATTTATGGGGACGTTTGTAACTCTATAGCTGCGATGGTAAGATATCACGAACAGCGCTGCCAAATGCGTAATATTACATAATGGTAAACGACTCGACAAGACATCGTACTATTCTCAGGAAGATTGCCCGCAGAGCAATGATTGAGCGGGGATTGCTTCCAGACTACTCATCTGAGGCGCTTGCAGAACTTAACGAAATCCATGCAGCTGCGACGGATGCCGGGGACTCTGTTCGTAATCTAAGGCACCTTCCCTGGTGCTCCATCGACAACGACGACTCCCGTGATCTGGATCAACTAACCGTCGCAGAGGCTACGCCTACAGGAGAGGTAAAGATTTATGTCGCGATTGCGGACGTCGACTCTATCGTTACTACAGGCACAGCGATAGATGATCACGCGAAACACAATACAACGTCAGTCTATACGGCCGCCGAGATATTCCCAATGTTACCGGAGAAGCTATCGACTGACCTTACCTCTCTAAACTTCGATGCTGAACGTCTTTCTGTCGTGGTGGAAATGGTAATCGGAAATGATGGGTCCTTACGAGATTCAGGCGTTTATCGGGCGGCTGTTCTTAATCATGCAAAGCTGGCATACCATAGCGTGGCCGCCTGGCTGGATGGCAATGGAACTGTTCCTGAAAGAGTCTCTGCTGTTGAGGGGCTTGCGGAAAACCTGCAGATTCAAGACAAGGTCGCTCAAACCATGAAGATGTTCCGGCATGTCCATGGCGCCCTGACGCTGGAAACGATAGAGTCGCGTCCAGTGTTTGATGAGGACACACTTATGGATCTCGAGACGGAAAAGAAGAATCGTGCGAAAGATATTATAGAGGACTTTATGATCGCAGCCAATGGAGTGACCGCGCGATACTTGACTGCGAAGATGTTTCCATCCCTGAGGCGCGTTGTCCATATACCCAAACGATGGGATCGAATCGTTGAAATTGCAGCCGGAAGGGGATTTAAGTTGCCGGCTGTTCCGGACCCTAAGGCGCTCGAGCAGTTTCTGGTCAAACAGAAGAATGCCGATCCTCTTGGTTTCCCGGAGATATCCCTCAGTGTTATCAAGTTGCTGGGGCCGGGTGAGTACATGGCAGAATTTCCAGGAGAGACAGATGAGGGCCATTTCGGCCTTGCAGTGAAGGATTATACCCACTCCACTGCTCCCAACCGCCGATACCCTGACCTCGTCACGCAACGTTTGATCAAGGCAGCAATTGCCGGACGCCCCGTTCCCTATGAAAAAGACGTGTTGATGTCATTAGCCAAACACTGCACAGAGGAAGAGGATGCGGTGAAAAAGGTCGAGAGACAGGTTGAAAAATCAGCTGCAGCCATGTTGTTAGAGTCAAAAATTGGGGAGCAATTCGACGGCATTGTTACAGGCGCGGCAAGTAAAGGCACGTGGGTGCGCCTTTTCCATCCTCCTATTGAAGGGAGACTGCTCCAAGGCTTCGAGGGAGCTGACGTAGGCCACAGGATCCGGGTGCAGCTTCTTCACACCGATGTTGAACGGGGATTTATCGACTTCAGAAGAGTGCGTTGAGAGCTGTCGACTAGCAGATCAATTCTATTTGGAATATGTTCGGGGCATATCTTGTTGGATTTCAAATCCATTTGGCAGGTTGAAGCCCCTGGTAACAAGAACGCCGCGCAAAATATCCGGCCGATCCGTAATGATCCCGTCAACACCCCATTCGATCAATTTTTCGATCTCCGCATAGTTGAATTCCATGCCTTCCTGTTCCGGCCAACCCCATGCGACAACCTTGAGCCGAAGCCGACGGGCTTCATCCAGATCGCTTTTGGTCAGGTCCATTGCAAACGGCTCCCAGCAGTGACCGCCAAGATGTTTGACCATTTTCGGCAGGGAATAACCATAATCTTTTGGCAGCAGACCGGCGGTCCAGGTTCCTTTTTCAGTGTCATCCATCGCTTCCGTGGTATGATCGGAAAGATAAGCGGTCTTGATATTTTTATCCAGTTTGTTTAACTCAACAAGACAGCGCCAGTCAAAAGCCTGGATTTCGGTACGATTGCCGATGTCTTCTTCCTTTATAAACTGATACAAAGTCCGAGCAAAGTCTTTCGGAGAAGCGGTCAGTTCAGGCTGCGTGGGATCGTTTTTGATCTCTATCTGGAAACCGACTTTGTCGCCTGCTATTTTTTTCACAAATCGAACAATCTCCCTGAGGGTTGGGATAGGCGTATGGTCAATGGGCCGTTGATGGGGAAAATACGAAGCGTATTGCGTCCCGGGTCTCAGTCTGCCCACGTCATATTTCTGCAGCTCCTGCAGTGTTAAACTCCTGATCGGAATCCGGTCCGTGATCCACCGCCCGTTTTGGTCCCGGGTCAAGTCAGGATTCAAGGTTAGATCATGTGTGACAACCAGCACACCGTCTTTGGTCATGCCGATATCCATGTCCACATAGTCCACCCCCAGACGGAGGGCAGCCCCATAAGCCGGCAGGGTCTGTTCCGGCATCAAACCTCTGCCGGCACGATGCGCGTAGATTTGTATTCTATCGCTTCCAGGAATACCGTTGTATCTGACCACGTCGTTTGCCTGAGCCTTTATACTCGGTATTAAAAGGAAAGCTAAACAAAGCACACAACAGACCCGCATGTTCATGGATAAGGTCCTCCGTTATCTCACAGTCACGTTATCCATCAGCCTTCCACTGCAACCCAGCTATTAGATAATTTTTTGTTAATAATCCTTTTGTAATATTAGTCGTTAAGTTAACACGCATACATCCGTAATTAAATTCTAGTAAGATTAACCGTGACTCTTCCATAAGTGATCACCAGTTAAAACTTACACCATTTGACAGCTTTTGAAAAGTCCGGAGTCCAAAGGGTACTTCGACCATAAGAGGCACTGTTTTCAAAAAGAAGGGGCAATATAACCTATTGCCCCTTCCTGGAAGACTAATAATTATTAGCCGAACTACTGAAGCTGGGTCTTCGATACCAGCGTGCCGTCCATTCTAAAAACATGCAGGTAAGATGTCGAGCTGGTAGTGGAGTAAGACGGGAATGTATTGTGGAACACGTTATT
>JBAIXS010000249.1:0-7754 GCA_037916395.1 Candidatus Sulfobium mesophilum | reverse complement strand
AATACGGGTAATATGAATAATATGGATAGTATGGATAGTAGTAATACGGATAACTCAGAAACGCTCCCGTGGCGAGCCCGAGGCCGTAATAAGGCCAGCCCCAACCCCAGCCTCCGTGCCAATAGCCACCACCATGCCAATAGCCGCCGCCATGCCAATGGCCACCACCAGCCATGGCAGTGCCCGCAAACGTGAGGATGACCGTGACTGCGACCGCAGCAACAAGAAAAAGAATCTTATTTTTCTTCGACCTTGTAAACATGGCTCAAGCCTCCTTTCGCCTGTTTTTAGGGTCGGTTATATGTCTGTCCTGGTTATATTTTACTCCTTAGCATTTTACTTACCTTTTTTTGCCATGGCCACGGCCACCGCCACTGAAGGAACCTCTCCCGCCAGAGGAACCATGTCCTCCGGAGAAACTCCGTCCGCCTCCGCCAAACTGACCCCTGCTGGCCGCGAAGGACGCATTATGACCTCCTCCTCCAGGCGACGAATACATGCTTTGCCGGGTCTGATACGAGGCCCTTTGCGCAGGCTGGTTAAATGATCTGTTCGCCGAATAAGTCCTCGGCGCAGCATTGAACGACCTTCCACTGTTAAGATTGTAGCCTCTGTTGGAGCCGCTGTTGGCGCCCATCCTGCCCGCTGAATAAGTGTTCTGCCGGGTCTGATACGACGCCCTTTGCGCAGGCTGGTTAAATGATCTGTTCGCCGAATAAGTCCTCGGCGCGGCATTGAACGACCTTCCACTGTTAAGATTGTAGCCTGTGTTGGAACCTGTCCTGTTGTTTACGGGTTGGCGCATGTTCACGCTGTCTCTTGCCGTATTTGCATAAAAACTCCGGCTGTAAATCGCGCCGGCACTTTTCTGTACGGCCGGGTTTGCCCATCTCTGTCCTCCTGCACGGTTTCCATCGCTGAAACCGCCTTGAGTATTCGAAGGATAGAAGTGACTAGTCGCACCACCGTCATGATTACCGTAATGGTTGCTTGCGGCATACTGGTAGTTCCCATGACGACCATAGCCGCCATGTTGCCCGTCAGGACCGTAACCCCTCCAGTGGTTATAACCGTAGCCGCCCCAGTAACCATAGCGTTCGCCGCCTCCCCAATAGCCATAACCGTGACCGCCCCAGTAGCCGTGCTGCCACCACCCGAATCCAAGCAGCGGAAAAATGAAGTCCCTAAGAATGTAATACCCCGGGAACCAGGCATTCAACCACCAAAACGGAGAGGGCACATAGTTATACAGATAAGAATAGTCGGCAGGAGGCGGATAGTAGGTCACTGCGGGCGGGCCCTCCTGTGTGTAATAGTTGTCTATAAACGTTGGGTCAGGCGGGTCCGTGCCCGGCGACGTATTAGGGCTGACTGCCGGTCCGATGTTAGCGGCTGAAACCGGCAGTTCGTAGTCCCTCGTGACGCTGTCAAAGACATTCAAGGCTTCCTCTTTGCTAATACTCAACCTTTTGGAGTCTGCAGCACCGTCTACACCATTACGCAGATCAATTACGACATCGGGGGTAACCGGATAATCACCGATCCACCCGTTGCGGGGCGCTATCCCTGCCGAAGTCAAGGCGCTCTCGGCCTCGGCCTCGTCTGCAGGCGAACCGATTTTCAGGGCATTAGCGAGATTAACCGCAAGCGTGCCCTCTCGCACCAGCGACTGCGCAAGCGGAGGCCCCGGGATTTGCTGTTCAGCCGGCGCACTTGCCGCAGTCGATATCGAAAAGAACATGAAAACGCCAAGAATGATAGCTGATGTTTTCATTTTTCTCACTCTTCCTCTCTCTTTCAAATATTTTTCCGCACATATGACGGAGCCGCAATTCAATTACTACGTCTCCTTTTTAAGAGAAGCTTAGCAATTTAATATGAAGTGAGGGCGAAAGAATTATGAAGAATTGTGAAGTGAATCAGAACATCATCAGTATTTTTAGTTTACAAACCGAAATATTCACCATTTTGTATGGCTGAGAGTCCGGCGATGTTCCACGGTTAAAGGTTAGTTGGCTGGAGATATGATCATGTCAACGAGATACGTGAAGCCTCAGTGATCTTTGTCCCCTCATTTTCTTGAGATTCCGAGTTGTTGAATATGGTCGGATAGTCTTTTTCCAACCTTGAGAGAAGAGAATTCTTCTCTTCATGGGACATTGTTTGATAAAGCGATGAGTCTTTCAATATGGAAACCAAAACCTTTGTTTTAGCTCTGTCCATAATTTGCTCCTCTTTGAAGTACATAGATACAAAATGCATGCCATCTTAAAGACCTCGAATTTGCATTCCTGCAAAACAGATGAATTGTGAGTATTTATTCTTGAACTTTAGAGGGTTACGAATGGAGAATCGTCAATAAAATCTGCCGCCTTTCTTTCGCCGGATTTATAGGATGTATCATTAAAGACACTATTTTCCTCTTTTGAGCACATACATTATGCCCAGTTCGCAAGCTGCTGCAGACTGTTTTGATTCTGTCTTTGGGCCATAGGCAAAGCGATGAGGCTGATTGCGATGCCGGGAAAAGTGCGCCTGATTACCAAGACGCAACGTAACAGAACCGGCATTAACCTTTTTGTCTTCGCCACCGCATAAGCATGATCGCATAAACCATAGCGTTCCATACAAGGACCGAAATTCCTGCGATCAATTCCATGTCCCTCGGCATGCCGGCAGGATATACCAGAGGTTCGATATAATGCTGAATGAATCCTCCTCCGTAGCCGGACTTTCCTGCCTTCGCATAGAACCAGTTCTCAAGCGGGGTAAGCGGGCAGACCCAGTTCGCCAGGTTCACCACCGACGACCATACTACCACCGGTATGTGGATCCACGCCACACGGCGTTTCCAAAGCACCAAGAAGCCGCCCAGAACGGCGAAAATGACAAATGCGAAATGCGCGAATAATACAATGTCGGCACATACTCTCGGTAACATGACCTTTCCTCAGACGTTCAATTAATGCTGTCACACGGCTTAAAGACGTTGGCTAATAGTCCTTTATTTATTTTAACTCCGGAGGGATGTTAATGTTGTTCATATGCATGAAATGAAGGATATGCTCTGGACCTGGCTTCTTCCCGATGCTCAGAACGATACAGACAGGGAGGAGTGGATCAGACATGGCGGAAAGTGGATAATCTTTGACAAAAAAAACAGGATAGTCGTTCTGGCTGAAAAGCTGAGTCTTCTGATAGATTCTGGCGAAATAAAAAGCGCAAAGTACTGGAACGGCGACCCAAGCGCCATCTGCGTTTATTCGCTCGATCGTGAGAGGGAAAAAGTCAGGGACATCCTTAAAAAACTAGGCGCCGGAAATGACAAGGTATGGGAATACGATTATGCGTGGGATAAGAATATCCGGAACCCGTTAAATTTCATGTATTCGTGGTTTTCAAAAATAACGACGATTTTGAAAAGCTACGGTTTGGCCGGGACATTGAAACTGATAACCGAGATCCTGAAACCCAGATAACCGATTGTATGGATTTCCGGCCATGGACCTGCCTGCCGGATCAGCGATGCCGGCCGGTTTTTCTCCAACCTACGGGTTCCAGATATACATGAACTGCACACCCGGAAGGAGGGGAAGCGCATCGGCGTTTATTGAGATCAGGTTTACCGCCAGCGGTCCCGTCTGAGGTATTTCGGGATATTCCGAGTATATATTGGATTTAAAGGTCTTGGGACGGACATACGTGATCACTTTCGCCTCCTTGATATTGAGGCCTTTTTTCATCTCTTCGATGGTTTCGTCCAGATATGCCACCCTGTCGATAAGTTTTTCAGCGAGAGCGTCGCCCGACACTAAAACCCTCCCGTCGGCAAGTGTCCTGACCTCCTGTTCGGTAAGAAGTTTCTGCCTGTTTGCGCAGACCACCTCGACAAATCGTGTGTAAAGCTTGTCGATAATGTCCTGAAACATCTTCTTTTCTTCAGGCGTGGTCGGACGGAAGGGGGACCAGAAGTCCTTTTTCGGGCCTGATTTATAAGTTTCCTCGGAGACCCCGATTTTGGAAAGAAGCCCTTCAACATTGAATTTCATCGCAATAACGCCTATGCTGCCGGTCACGGCAGTCGGGCTTGCCACAATGCTTTCGGCAGCCGAGGCCACATAATAACCGCCAGAGGCGCCAAGTTCCATGATGTAAGCATAAACGGGTATTTTTTTTGTCTTCCTGAAGCTCATGATCTCATGGTAGATCACGTCACTCGCCGAGACGCTGCCCCCTGGGGAGTTGATCCTTATAATCACGCCTGAGATATGGGGGTCCTCTGCTGCCTTACGGAGCGCCTCCCTGAAAAAGGAGACCTTCGAAGGCCTCGTGCTCAACTTCAAAGTGTCTTTTTCTTCTTTGAAAGAGATCACTCCGTCCAGATCGACAAGAAGTATCTTGGGCTCCCCAGCGCCCTCAAGCACTCTTTCCTCCAATGGTTGAGTCTCGGGCAGGAGCGATACATTAATCCCCCCGCATCCCGAGCATATCGAAAGGAAAAGGGAAACGATAATAATGCTTATTTTCATTACGCTCCTAATATCGACGCAGTGATGCTGCAAGACCATTATATCAAAGAAGTTGACGCGCTTGAATCGAAGAGTCTGCAATGAGAGTTCATGAATGGCGGCACAGAAAAGATAATCATTATGCTCTTAGTCTTTGATTAGTTCCTCCAGCGCCTTATCTTTTCCTTCGACCCCTTTGAAGGCCCAAAAGAGCGCCGCGCCAAAGCCTGGCGAGACGATACCGGCAAAAACAACCGTCACAACAGTAATTGAGCCTGTAGTCTGATAAACACTGGTTAGGATCGGCGCGGAAATGACACCGCCGATTCTTCCGAAGAATGTGGCCCACCCGATTCCCGCGGCCCTTGAACGCGTTGGAAAGATCTCTGACTTGATTACATACTCAGTAACCCATCCCCATGTATAGCAGTATTGCATGATGCACAAAGAAACCAGTGCAGAAAAAGGGGAATTAACAAACAGCATGCTGAACACCGAGATAAGGTATGAGCCATAGGAAACAGCCCCCGTCAACTTTCTGCCGACTGTATCGACCATGAACACCGACGTAAGACCACCCAGGAAGGCGAACATAAAGGCTATCATCATATAGAAAGGAACACTATCAGGCCGGGTAGCCGTCATCGGGAAAAGGACTAAGGATGCGAATGCAATGGAGCCATAACCCAGTGCCACCTGAGAAAAATTCAGCGCAGCCCCAAGCGCCACCCTCGCAAGATATTTACTGTATAGCTCTTCTGTCTGCCGCCACACGCTGCAATTCCCCCGCCCGATGGTTACGGAATGCGCTTCCGGCAGTTTCTGCAGGCCCTTGTTCTCCATCACTTCTCTTTCGGCAGCCTCTACGATCGCCTGTGCCTCCTGGAATCTTGAGTGAGCTATCAGCCAGCGGGGTGACTCCGGCAGATGTCTACGTATGTAAAGTGCGAATACGGCCAGGACCAAGGCTAGCAAAAAGCCGGCCCGCCATGCGATCTCTGCCGGAAACATCTTTAATGCGATCATCACAAGGATAGCAGAACAGATTGCGCCGACCGGCCACAGTGACATTATGAAGGCATCCGTTTTTCCCCTCACTCTCTTCGGAACGAACTCAACTATAGCAGAGCTTATGGCAGCATATTCACCGCCAATGCCGACTGCAGCCATAAATCTTAAAAATATGAATATCCAGATGTTGGTCGAGAATGTGCAGGCCAGGGTAAAGAGCCCATACCAAAGAAGCGTTGTAAAAAACACTTTCTTTCTGCCGGAGCGGTCCGAAAGATAACCAAAAACAACCGCCCCAACCATTATTCCTATGAGCCAGACGCTTACGGTAAGAGAACCTTGAAGTGGGCTGAATTTCCAGACGGTCTTCAGGATGCCAAGAACGCTGCCTATTATGTTGGCCTCAAGTGAGTCCAGCAGCCAGCCAAAACCCAGTGCAGACACTACTTTGACATGCCACCGCGACCAGGGAAGCCGATCAAGCCGGGGCTGGATGTCGCTTTTTATTTTGGCAGTCTCAGGCATTACGGCTTTGTGTAAAGAGGTATATACGAAGCCGCGGCACGGCGGAAATTCTGCCAAGAACCAAGAATTCCCTGATTATCTATCCTTGTCGCAACAAAACCCGCGCTTTCTCTTTTACTGCAGACTCTTCGTCATGACTACTTTGTCGACACGTTCGTTACCCATCATTATTTTATGAGACCTGACGCCTTCTTCTTTGAAACCGGCACTGCTGAAAAGTCTGATCGAGTGGTTGTTAGGGGTGAATATGATCACCTCGATTTTTTTGAATCCCCTCTCCCTGGCCCAATCTATCGCGTAGGCAAGCATCTGCGTGCCGATGCCTTTGCCCCGGAACTCCTCCCTCAGATGCAGCCCAAGTTGAAGAGTGCCTGCTGTTTCTGCTCTCTTTCCGTCGTCCGCCTGAAGCCCCGCAAGGCAGCCGATAACCTCAACGCCCGAAGCAGCAACTATAAGCAGATTTTTGAGCCGGTCCAGAGCCTTGATAAACTCAAGCTCGGATGATATCCCCTTTCCGTACTGCTCCATAAGAACATAGCTTCGCTCCTGGGCCTGGGACCGGATGGTATCGATAATCTCGCACGAGTCTTCGGGTTCAGCCGGCCTGATCATGATCTCCTCAGCCGTCCTGGTAGTAAAAAATCTTACCTCTTCCATATCATCCCCCTTTACCTAATTTTATACCGATTCGGGGCCAATGTACACGCCAATATTGCGAAGGAAAACCCCGCAGTAAAGTATGTTTTTTGGCGTACACAGACTGTCACGATATAATACTTTCATGCGCAGGATTATGATGATCCCGATACTGCTGATGCCTTTATTCGCAGCGGCCCTGGGAGCCGGTCACAATAAGACCTACACCAATCCCGTTCTGGTTGACACATATGTGATCAACAGGCCTGACCCTGCGCCATATGTCGGCATATTAGGCATAGGCGACCCTGCAGTCATTTATTACGAAGGAAAATACTACCTGTATCCAACCGGCGACAACTATAGCTACGATGTCTATATATCAAACGACCTGATCCACTGGAGCAAGGGGCCGAAAGTTTTTGAAAGCAGAGAGCGGGGCGTCTGGGCCCCTGACGTTTTCTTCAGCGCTGATGACGGCATGTTTTACCTTTATTACACGGTCAATGGCAGAATCGGCGTTGCCGTGGCGGACCGACCCGACGGTGTGTTTAAGGACCGGGGAACGCTCGTCAGCAATGGGATAGATGCGCATTTGTTTCATGATGACGATGGTTCATATTATCTATATTACGCCCGGTACCCGGAGTTTGCGATATTTGTCCAGCCTATGGAATCACCCCTGAGAAAGAAAGGGGCGCCTGTTGAGCTTATATTTCCTGAAGAAGCGTGGGAAAAAAAAGACGTGCCGGTGACCGAGGCGCCCTGGACAATCAAGCATCAGGGCGTCTATTATCTCCTCTACTCCGGCGGAAGCGCTGACTCCGAAGATTACGCCATCGGCTACGCAACGTCAAAAAACCCCTTGGGGCCTTTCAAGAAATACCGTGCCAATCCGATCATCCGAAAGGGAGGCGGCATATTCGGACCCGGACATCCAAGTGTCGTGCGGGATCGGGCAGGAAAACTCTGGCTCGTCTACCATCAGCAGAAGGATAAGACAAGAGGGTGGAACAGGATAATCTGCATCGATCCCCTATGGTTCGACAGCAAAGGTGTCCTCCATGGAATAGC
>JBAIXS010000248.1:0-4377 GCA_037916395.1 Candidatus Sulfobium mesophilum | reverse complement strand
GTCATGTAGGAGCATTCCGGATACCCTGAGTGTATCTCCAAAGTCATTTTTTTTTATAAAGGCAAAGGTTGCCATAACCGAGATCCTTCTTTCCCAGTGGTTATTCGATCTCGCAAGTTTATAAAGTACTGTCCTGTCCTTATCGAGAAGATATTCACCAAGGATATTGGGCGCTGAGAGGTCTACCAGGTCCCAGTTGTTTATTTTCTTTATGTTTTTTAGATAGAAATCGACGATCTTGACCTTTGTGATCTCATCGGCTTTCTTATATTTATCCACGAGTATCAGCAGGGAAACGAGCCTGTGCTCGTGGATTCTGCTCGCAAGAAGTTTGCTTACATTTCCAAAGGAAAGACCGGAGTATTTCTTTGCAATCCGGCGCTGCCCCGGGACCATAACGCCAAGGAAAATATCCCCTTCGCCGTACTGTCCTTTGTCTGTCTTGAAAAAGCGCGCGAGTATTTTGGCCTTTTCGGGGTCGGCGAGTTTATTCATATCTGCCTTGAGTTGTGTCAGCATAGACATATTGTTTCCGATAATAAAGAGCCGCCGGCTACTTTGTCAAAAAGCAAAAAATATTGTTTATTTTTCCACTTCCTTCGCGACTTGACTTAACCTCACCATTCCCTGAAAATCAATATCGATGAGATACATAAAATTATTGATCGAATATGACGGGACGAATTATCACGGCTGGCAGTCGCAGAAGTCAGGCGGAACAATTCAGGACGTTATAAAAGAAAAAATTCTAAACATCACAGGTGAAGAGGTCCGCCTCACCGGCGCAAGCAGGACAGATGCGGGAGTACATGCGCTTGGGCAGGTGGCGGTCTTCGGGACAGGTTCCCGCCTGGAGCCGGATGTGATCATGAGGGCCTTAAACGCAAATCTTCCGGCAGACATAAGAATAATGAATGCGGAAGAGACTGACGGCGATTTTCACCCCCGATATGATGCATACAGAAAAAGCTATTTCTATATTATCTCCGAAGACAGACGGCATTCTTCGTTCATACACAGATATATATGGTATGTACATTCAGCGCTCGATACCGCAAGCATGTCAGCTGCGGCATCGCTTCTCATCGGAGAACACGACTTCTCCTCCTTCAGGGGTGCAGGCTGCGCAGCGAAGCATCCGGTAAGAACCGTCCACTTTTTAGACATATCCAGGCTCGGAGAGATTAGTTTTATGACTTGCCCGGTCAAAGGAGACTTCATCAGGATTACAATAGAGGCAAATGCATTCCTCAGGCATATGGTGAGAAATATTGTAGGCACGCTCGTGGAAGTCGGCAAGACGAAGATGTCGGCCGAGGCATTTGAGCAGGTGCTCGAATCCCGGGATAGAACTATGGCCGGACCGACCGCGCCGGCGCAGGGGCTGTTTCTCGAAAAAATCACATATTGAATAAAGCAGACATTCTGTCGAAACTCTTCAGTTTGTCGCGTCCGTAGCGCGCTATGTTATTCCTGACCTCTTCAAGTGGACATTCCTTGCCAGTGGCATCAGGCCGCTTGGAAAAGAACTTGTCGGCGTAACAGATTATCTTCTCTTCAAGCGTAAGAGGCATCATGTCCCGCCTCGGCAGCGGAAGCCCGCCTCTGTCGATATCTTCGACAGTGATGCCAACGCCCACATGCCGTTCGCAAACGAGCGCGTGTCGCGGCAGCCCCTCCTTTTCGAGAAGCTCTCTTCCCATATACCCGTGGCATATATACGGCTTGTCTCCGTGACAGCCGATATCAGGGCCATGGGTCATAAATATGCCGATGTCGTGCAGTATCGCGGCCTCCTCGATAAACTCGATATCCGGTCTCCCATAGCTGAGTCTCCTTGCTATTTCAAGCGATTTTTGCGCGACCGCCCTGCTGTGTTCAATAAGTATCACATAAGCCGTAGAGCCCGTTTCATAATATTTTGAAATTATCTCAAGGGGGTCAACCTTATTCACAGTTTCCACTTCCGCTCCCTTCCGTAGGTAAAGGGATCTTTATACCTTCTTCCATTAGTTTTGCGGGTATGATTACAACACAGTTAAGTATAGCGGGAGCGACAAAATCTGTCGACAGGTTTACTTCTTTCCGATTTCCATGAAGAATCTTCTTATCCGGGCCGCGTTCGCCCCTATATCGCTTATCCCCACACGAGACAACGAACGGACATCAACACGGCTTCCCTGACCGCTTTTTTCGACCCTGATGACGATATCGTCCCTGAACCCGAACCAGAAAGTTGTATCGGTGGCCTCTATCCGGCCGGCTGCCCTGTCTGCGTCGATTATCTCCCACCGCATTCTCCGCGCTGCCGCTAATGCCATTTCAAAGGCGGCCTCCGGAGGAATGTCGATCACCAAAGGAACAATATCCGGATATGCCTTTTGCTGCTGGGCAGCTATCTGCGGCCCCCCGTAATCAATGGGGTTTGAAGCGTTCTTGCGCAAGGGAATAATCGAGACGAACTGGGGAGGATTCACAGTATCAGTCGTAATATCGTGAATAGGCGGAAGACGATGCGCCTTCTGAAGCCAATATAAGGGCACCAAAAATAAGACCGCCCCCAATAAGATTCCGATCAGCGCCGGCGCAAAACCGGAGCCTTTGCGGAAAGCCAGAAAAACCCCTGCAAGAGAAACAGCAGTTGCAGCAAACCCTCCATACGCAGACCATTTAAGGATTAATAAGCCTGTGCGGAAATTCCAGATCTCAAATCGTGTGCCTATCCCCGCCAGGACTGCCGCCAGGACTGAAATAAGCGCGATCACCAAACCTGCACTTCCGGCAAAAGAGATATATGAGTTGAAGTTCCTTCCCATTAAAACCCCTCTTTTTTCCTTACTGCCGATTCATAGTCTTCCTCGATGTCGATATCAATGACAACACCTTCATCTGAGACATCGATCCACTTAACTCTTGCGGGGTCTTTGGAAATAATTTCTCTTAAGTTGCCCCTATAAAAAATCTCTTTTACGATAGCCATGGGAAAGAGCGACGGATGTCCGTTTCTGCCGCCATAAACCGGGATGACTACCTTAGAGGGGTCTGCCAGGTGGGCGGCTACCAGGGCGTTCACTGTGTCAACTGTCACCATCGGATGGTCGGAAAGGCAGATGAGAAGACCTGTCGAATCCAGATCGGCGGCGACAAGCCCCGCCCTAACGGATTCGGCCATATCACTTCCGGTTATTTCATTTATCGCAACCTTTACATGGTAATCAGCTATCGCCGTTTCCACATTCTCATGATCCGGACCAAGCACAACGATAATATCCTTTATTCCTGCGGCCATGAGCATATCGAGGCAATGGCGGATAAGAGGTTTTTCACCGAGCGGAAGAAGTTGTTTCAGTCTTCCCATCCTCCTTGCCGAGCCTGCCGCAAGAAGCACTGCCGATACCGGAGACAATATTTCCCCTCCTTTTCTGAATGATCTGCGCCATGATGCTTATCGCTATCTCCTCCGGCGTCACTGCCCCTATTGAAAGTCCAACAGGTGTAATGACCCTGCCGATATCTTCCCTGGAGAAACCTGCTTCACCGAGCATCCTAAAAAGGAGGGCTCTCTTGCGCTTACTTCCCAAAAGTCCGATATACCCAGCATCAGTTCTGAGCGCGGCTTTAAGCGCGTCGAGGTCGTGGTTATGTCCCCGTGTTGCTACAACAATATAAGACCCTCTGTCAGCAAGGACCCTGGAAAAGATATTACCAAAATCATGCACAATAGTCTCATCCGCCTCGGGAATATTTTCCCTGTTCGCAAATTCATCCCTGTCGTCTACAATGATCGTTCTGAATCCGCTGAACTTCGCGACCTTGGCAAGGGCCTTGCCGACATGTCCCGCTCCCAAAATGATCAGTCTGGGCTCAGGGATGATAGGTTCGATGTAGACAAGCACCTTCCCCCCGCAAACGAGCCCCCCGTGTCTTTCGGTCAGTTCGATTGGCAATGTCCTGGGAGAGCCGTCTTTGATCACCATCAAGGCAGCCTGTATCACCTCTGCCTCCAGGCATCCACCCCCCATCGTGCCAAAAACAGAGCCATCGTCCCTGACCAGCATCTTCGCCCCTTCTTTCTGCGGGGACGAGCCGACACACTGCACTATTGTTGCAACGGCTGAAGGCCTCCCTTCTTTTTTCAGCCTCACAATTTCTTCATATATTTCCACTGTCAGACCCCCTTGTATTCAAAGCTCAGTCCCTTTTCTTCTTTCACCTCGTGCCTATGTACTCTTGGCCGCCTCAAGAACCGTTTCCGGCTTCATTGGCAGACGTCTCACCCTTATGCCGGAGGCATTGAAGACCGCGTTGGCAACAGCTGGTGCTATGGGAGGTAGGCCAGGTTCCCCCACCCCGCTCAGCGCTTCGGTACTCTTAATA
>JBAIXS010000247.1:0-1697 GCA_037916395.1 Candidatus Sulfobium mesophilum | reverse complement strand
GGGTGCAGCCCTATTGTGCTCAAAAGCCGGGTCGAAAACAACGAGTTGGTTATAATGGCTGCGGATCTCGAAAAAGGGCAGAGGCTCTTTTAGCCGTGATAGCAGGACTCCTTCAGTTCGACCCCGTATTCGGTGACATAAATGGGAATGTCTCAAAGGTTTTGCGGATTCTCTCAGATAAAGAGGCCCACCTCGTCGTGCTCCCGGAGCTTTTCAATACCGGCTACCAATTTATATCAAAGGGTGAAATCAGCGACCTCTCCGAGGAAATACCCGAGGGGTTCACGACAAAACGCCTGATTGAATTATCACAGGATAAGAAATTACATACAGTCGCAGGCATTGCTGAGAGAGACGGCAACTCGTTCTATAATTCAGCCGTACTTACCGGGCCCGAAGGATTCGTCGGGGTCTATAGGAAGACGCATCTTTTCTCCGAGGAAAAGGTCTGGTTTTCGCCGGGAAATACGGGATTTAAAGTGTGGGATACACCTATAGGAAGAATAGGCGTCATGATATGCTTTGACTGGTTTTTCCCTGAGTCTGCGAGGACCCTTGCTCTGAAGGGCGCAGACATTATCGCCCATCCAGCAAACCTTGTTCTTCCATACTGTCCGGATGCCATGCCTACGCGATGCCTCGAAAACAGGGTCTACGCGGTGACCGCAAACAGGACAGGCGCAGAGGAGAGGGGCGGAAAAGAGCGGCTTGAATTTATCGGTACAAGTGAAATAGTATCGCCGGCCGGTGAGGTCATCTACAGGGCGGCAAGAGAATCCGAGGAATTCGGATCAGCTAACGTCGATATCTCAGTTGCCCGCAACAAGGACCTGAATGCCTTCAACAACCTTTTCGAAGATAGAAAGAAAGAGTACTACTCGCTTTAGACCACATTTCTTGGTCCTAATCAGTATTTGTGTTGACAATCCTTATAAATAGTATTCGCGGCTTGCCGTACTAAAGAGTGCATCGACGACTCCGCACTGTTGCTCTTTTTAAGGCATCGCAGTTAACGATTCAAACATGTCGCCGGCCGCAGCAAAAGATATCGCGGGCTTCATGTCGAACTCCGGGCGTTGGAAGAAGCTAGCAGCTATCGAGAATATCTTTCCGCACTCCGCGTGAACAAAGATCCTTGAGCTCTGTAGCTTTCTTTCGGAAAGAAACGTTCAACGGGTGGAGTTTCCAATTCGCATGCTACTTCTCCTTCTTTGATACGACAAAGACATGATACGTCACGGCATCCCAGGCATTATGAATGCCGGTAAATAGAAGCAGTAGTACCGAAGCACCCACGAGAAAGAGAGTCGGCTGTGTATGGGAGTTAACAAAGAATGCCGCTACGGCCAAAACCGCGTATGCCCCTAATGGAAACAGAACATGAAATAGCCAGTCCTCAAGCATGGGTTCATAGGCGTCTTGCACACGCATACGCCTGGCCACGACGATGACGTACATCATCCCGCAGAGGCCCAATAATCCCCAGAGAACTGCGACGGTGGCGATCCCGTTCCATGGTGCGTTTCCAATCGCCGCCAGCAACAACACGGCACTGAAATGAACGATCGTCGGCGTCCCGAATGCTGCACCGGCCGCCTGCGCGTCACCTGCGATCGGCTTTGCGGCAATAAGCGTAATTACGACGAACTGCAGACCGATCAGGGCGCCCGCAGAGGAGCCAACGATTACGTAAAAGT
>JBAIXS010000246.1:0-5980 GCA_037916395.1 Candidatus Sulfobium mesophilum | reverse complement strand
ATTTTGAGACAGGTTCTAACAATTTCGTTTCTCATATTTCCATTAATTCCCGGGATAGGTTATTTTTGTACCCTTCACTTTTGCCCAGGGTGTAAGAGAATGGTCCCTGCTTGAGCCGGCACTAATTATATGTCTCACTTGAACTCCGCGAACAAGCAGAGCATCTCCTATCAATGATCTGTGACACCGCCAGGGCACTGCTTCGGCACACATGATAACAGTTGCCCGCTTCTCTGCCGCCTCTATAAGTTTTTCGAGCTGCTCTTCGAATTCCCGGGTCTGCATATAATCGGCGAAGCCTCTGAATGATGCGTTTCTCCACGCCATGTTTGGTGAATCTCTCAGCGCATGCCTCAACCCCCCGAGCCCGCTCATGTGGAGATAGCCGATTTTGGCCGCCTTCAGAGTTTCCCTGAGTGCATCCTGATTGAACTGTGGGTTATGCCGCGACTTCGGGATCGTACGGATGTCCACAACTTTCTTTATTCCATAGGCATGAATGATTTTCATGAAATCGGAGACGGGTCTTGTCGAATGACCGACAGTGAATACAACCGTCTTTTGTTCACTCGTCTCTTTATTCATGACAGATAGCCTTTAGACTTAAGCTTGTCCAGGAGAAAATGAAAATAGACGAAGCCGGCATATGGCTGCCACCGCGAGGTGATTTTTTTTATCTTCTCGTAGCCGGGCCTTTCTTCAAGCCCCATAAAGTTTTGAATGTTTCTCTGCGCGCCGGCATCATCTCCGGGAAATACATTCAGCCTGCCCAGGCCTCTTAGAAGCGCATACTCGGCCGACCACCTTCCGACACCCCGAATCTTTGAGAGATACTGATAAATCCCGGCGTCGTGCATCCTTTCAAGTCTCTCAATCTCCAACTTTCTGTTGATTACGCCTTCAGAAAGTTCTATGATCGCCCTCCCTTTGTTGCGGCTGAATCCGAGTATCCTAAAGTTATCCGGCGAAAGCCCCGCAAGGTCTTCGGGCCGTGGAAATGCGCGGAAAACGTTATCATCCGCTCTGAAGGCGATACCGTAGGAATTGCAGAGACGATTGAGAAGGATGACACCAAGATCAAGGGAGACCTGCTGGCACGAGAAGGCATTTACGAGCGCCTCGAAAATGGTTGGAAACCTTGGCGGCTTGATACCAGTGAAGCGTTCTGCGAGGGGTCTTAATTTCTTGTCTCTATCTGATAACGAATAAAAATCCCTGAAGTCCCTTCTTAGGGCAAACATCTTTCCGAGCGTTAAAGATATCCTTGATTTGACGGCCCGCGAGTTGGAGAATTCCCCGACTACCGAGACATTAAGCTCAGGGTTCTTCAACCCGTCATCCTGGAATACCGACATCTTTACCGGTTCGCCGTCAAAGACAAGTACTCTCGAATATGTCTTTCCGTCCCAGCGGTCAACCTCATTCGCAGGTCTTCTCCTCAGTGCCCAGACAGTCAGTTCAAGACTAAAAGGAGGAACCGGTCTCAGCGTAAAAGAGATACTCGGCATGCCGTGGCACCCTCTCTAAATGATGTCATTAATTTATTGCCCCTTGGCTGGGATAATAAACGATAAATCGAGGTTGATCATGTCGCTTATGCGTTCGACAGTAATATCAGCCTGAGGATAAGCTGCTAAGTTTTCCGGGTCGAGCGCATAATGCCCCTGCCTGGGGAAGATCGTGGTCAGCCGGTCGGCCCATATCTTTTTCATCGCTGCCAGAATGCGCAGCTTGTCGTCTATCATAATATAATGCCGGGCTGGATAGCGTCTTTTAATATCAGCCAGCATCTGCTCTTTGTGAATGTAGACCAGGACACGGCCCTCCACGGCATCCCACAACCCTGATCGCTGTATTTTACGCGGCTGGAAGACGACGTCGCCATCCGACAAAATAACCGTCATTCCCCGGGCGCTCATGTGTTTAATAACCTCCAATGCGCGTGGGTACAATCGGTCGGCAAAGGGGTAATCCACCAGAAATGACGATATTATGAGCAGCCTGGGATCGCACATCTCCTCAAGCCGGTAACGCTGCAGGGCTCCCAGGTAGTCGGCATAGCCGAGCCCGGCACGCAATTCCTCGAAGATGGCAAAGTACCGGCGCCTCTGTTGAGCACCGAACTCGCGTTCGATTTGCAGACTGAGGTCGTTTACTACCTGGTCGTTGTCGAGCAGCGTGTTGTCTACGTCAAACAGGAACACGGTTTCAGTTTCTGATATCATTTCACTGGCCGATCCCTTTCCATTTCCATTCCCTGATCTCTGGCATGTCCTCCCCATATGTTGTAACGTACTCCCTGTGTTCAATCAGCTTGTCGCGGATTGCCTGCTTGGCATAGGCTGCGATAAACCCGAGCTTCGGCACACGGTCGATCACGTCCGCCACAAGATGGAAGCGGTCCAGATCGTTAAGGACGACCATATCAAAGGGTGTGGTCGTCGTGCCCTCCTCCTTGTATCCTCTTACATGGAGGTTCTTGTGGTTTGTTCTCCGATATGTCAACCGATGGATCAGCCAGGGGTAGCCATGATAGGCAAAGATAATAGGCTTGTCGGTCGTAAAGAGTGTGTCAAAATCTTTGTTTGACAGACCATGGGGATGTTCTTCCCTTGGTTGCAGGGTCATAAGATCGACAACGTTTATCACCCGCACCTTGAGGTCAGGCGCGTACCGGCGGAGCAGGTCAACTGCAGCGAGGGTTTCAAGCGTCGGCACATCTCCTGCGCATGCCATGACCACATCGGGTTCGCTCCCCATGTCTGTGCTTGCCCACTCCCAGATACCGATTCCTGAAGAACAATGTTTTACGGCAGCATCCATATCGAGCCACTGTAGTTCCGGCTGCTTTCCGGCAACTATGACATTGATGTAATTGCGGCTCCTGAGGCAATGGTCGGCCACCGACAAAAGAGTGTTGGCATCAGGAGGGAAATAGACACGAACTATATCCGCCTTCTTATTCACAACGTGATCAATAAACCCCGGGTCCTGATGACTGAAGCCGTTGTGGTCCTGCCGCCATACGTGCGAGGTAAGCAGGTAGTTAAGAGAAGCGATAGGGCGGCGCCACGGCAACCCTTTACTTACCTTAAGCCATTTGGCATGTTGATTGAACATCGAGTCGACGATATGGATGAACGCCTCGTAACAGGAGAAAAAACCGTGCCGCCCGGTAAGAAGATATCCTTCAAGCCAGCCCTGACAGGTATGTTCGCTCAGAATTTCCATCACCCGCCCCTCCCGGGAAAGGTGTTCATCCTCAGGCAGGTTCTCTGCCATCCAGGTGCGGTCCGTGGCCTCGAATAAGGCATCGAGCCTGTTCGAAGCTGTCTCGTCGGGACCCATCACCCTAAAATTCCGTGCATCCATGTTGAGTTTCATCACATCCCGCAAGAAGCGGCCCAACACCCGGGTCGCCTCGGCAGCAGTCTGACCGGGCTTAGTCAGCGTAACTGCATATTCCCTGAAGTCGGGCATCTTCAGGTCTCTAAGGAGAAGGCCGCCATTGGCATGAGGATTTGCGCTCATGCGGCGTTCGCCTTTGGGAGGCAGCTCAGAGAGTTCCGGAATCAATGCGCCCTTCGCATCGAAAAGTTCCTCCGGCATATAGCTCCGCATCCATGATTCAAGAAGCTTTATGTGGTCGGGCTTTGATGCCATGTCGGTGATGGGTACCTGGTGGGAGCGCCAGAAACCCTCTGTCTTCATCCCATCGACTTCCTTTGGGCCGGTCCAGCCCTTTGGCGTTTTCAGTATGATCATTGGCCACAGAGGACGTCCGGAGGCGCCATTGCTGCGCGCCTTGTTTTGAATGTTCTTTATTTCTCCGATCACCGCATCCATAGTCTCGGCCATCAGCCGGTGCATAGGCTCGGGCTCAGACCCTTCGACAAAATAGGGCTTCCAGCCGTAACCTATGAAGAGGCTTTTCAGCTCTTCATGGCTGATCCGCGCCAGCACTGCCGGATTGGCAATCTTATAGCCGTTAAGATGGAGAATCGGAAGAACAGCGCCGTCATGGATAGGGTTCAGAAATTTATTCGAGTGCCACGCGGTAGAAAGTGGACCGGTTTCCGCCTCGCCATCACCCACTACGCAAGCGACAATCAGATCAGGGTTGTCGAAGGCAGCGCCGAAGGCGTGAGAGAGTGAATAGCCGAGTTCTCCTCCCTCGTGAATAGAGCCAGGGGTCTCAGCGGCAACATGGCTTGGGATTCCCCCTGGGAAGGAGAACTGCTTGAAAAGCTTTCTCATGCCATCCACGTCACGGGAGATGTTTGGATAGACCTCGCTGTATGTTCCTTCCAGATAGGAATTGGCGACAAGGCCCGGGCCGCCATGCCCGGGACCGGTTATGTAAATGACATTGAGATTCCAGGTCTTGATTATGCGGTTCAGATGAACATAGATGAAGTTAAGCCCAGGTGTGGTACCCCAGTGACCCAGCAGCCTCGGTTTTATATGATCAAGCTTCAGAGGCTCTTTAAGAAGGGGATTGTCATAGAGATAGATCTGTCCGATCGAGAGGTAATTTGCAGCGCGCCAGTAAGCGTCGATGGCTTCAATATCTTTTTGAGTTAGGGCTTCAGGCATGATATTCTCCATTCAAAATGTCTTCCGGTAAGACGGAAGCATCTTCATCTGCAAATTATATTTCTGTTTAACTTCAGGATATCATAATCACTTTTTAAGTCAACGAAGCCACCTCTTTTGAGGATTACTCCCCCTCCCTTATTTCTTCGTCGCGAACTTTACGCAAATTTCTTTTCTTGCCCCCATCAAAGACATCTAAGATTTGCTCGTCAATAAAAAAAATTGTACTTGCCAATTTGGAGTGCAAGATTTTCCTGCCCTTGCGGAAAAGTGAAAAGATACTTTAAAATTACAACTTAACACACCGGTGCCGGTGTGGTGGAACTGGCAGACGCGCCGGACTCAAAAGCCCACCAAGGGATTTCCTATAAGTCCTTGATTTCACATAACTATTGAATATTACTTAATATTTGTAGTTCGAATTGTTCTATTGTTTGTTGTATTTTCTGTATTTTCCGTTTCCCTCTGCTGGAGAATTGCTGGACCTACACCTAAATTGGTCATTTTTTCAAAAAATACCTGGATACCTAGAGTGATCTGCCCTCCATGACACCAAGTTTTGAATCTGGTACTGGTCCCTGAAGAGGACTCAATCAAACCAGGAGGAACAAAATGGAACGGGACAGGGCAAGAGAAGAAGTCGACAAGGTCTTGGCTCGACAGGCGGAAAAAGGAATAAAGAGGAATGAAATCTGCCGGAGTTTGTTCAGTTTTGGATTTAGCGAACGTCAGGTTGGCCTTGTCCTTGGAATAAATTTTAAATCAGCAAGCGCCGCCAAAATGAAAATTCATAAGGGCCAAAGAACCAAGAAGGAAATCAAAAATTATCTTGTTTTGGACCTGATCCACCGGCAGATCTTTATAAGGAATCTAAAACTGCCGGCCGGTCAACCTGCACATGGTAGGCAGGATATAGATCTGACTGAAGCTTCGCCCTCACATACTCGCTAAATGCTTTCAATTGACGACTAAAAATATCGAAGCATATTTTATGGACGCTTCCGAATGTTATGACACCATTCCGCGAATTTGCTACTCAGGAATAATACTCGTACGTAAATAGAATGTTTGTTCCACTCGATTTCTCTCGGAATCAAGCAGTCAGCTTGGAATGATCTGTGTAGAAAGGAGTAAAAAATGGGCTCTGATTTAGGCTGTCTTTTGAAACATATTACAAAGACAGACTGCAAAAAAATAATCCAGAGGCTCAGAAATCCCGAGTAGAATGTCGTACAGTGGCTAGTCGGAATCCGTGTCGGAGTAGAGAAGAAATAAGAAATGTCAGCTGCGGACGAAAATCTTTCCGAACGTCGCGCAAGCTCTTGCTTAAGTCTGCATTGACATGCAATTGACGTTTGTGTAAAATAGGGTTGTATATACAACA
>JBAIXS010000245.1:0-15885 GCA_037916395.1 Candidatus Sulfobium mesophilum | reverse complement strand
GGAACATCCGCACAAGGCACAGTCCCCGGAAATTCTGCAATAAAGGAGTTTACATGGCTGAGATAAAATATACGGCAACCGGAAGAAGAAAGACCTCAATAGCACAGATAACCATGAAGCCGGGGAGTGGAAAGATAGTTGTAAACAAGAAACCCGTTGAAACCTATTTCCCCAGAGAGGTCCTGCGCATGATCATCCGCCAGCCGCTTGAACTGGTGGGCGCGACCGGCAAACACGATATCACTATAAAGGTTGAGGGAGGCGGGCCGACCGGACAGGCAGGCGCTGTCAGGCACGGCATTTCGCGGGCGCTGACTAAGATGGACGCCGACCTTAGAGGCAGGCTTAAAAAAGAAGGCTTCCTCACCAGAGACCCCAGAGAGAAGGAAAGAAAGAAGTACGGTCTCAAGGGCGCCAGGAAGCGCTTCCAGTTCTCAAAGAGATAATCGCACTGTAAGGGCGCAAGCTCTGAATTATTTATATGAGGGCCCGTTCTTGAAACGGGCCTTTTCTTTTTATAGAATTGAAAGAGCATACACAGGCTTTACAAGATGAGGAATCTAATATGCTAAAGATTGCTATTTGCGGAGGCAGCGGATATACAGGAATAGAACTCCTGCGTATTCTCGCCGGTCATCCGCTCGCTCAGGTTACCGCTATCACTTCAGAGAAATCGGCCGGCAAGAAGCTGACGGCTTTATTCCCTCATTTGCATAAATATCCCGACTTGCTATTTGAGCCTTTGAATAAGGAAAAGCTGGTTGATAAAGCTGACATCTTCTTCCTCGCACTGCCGCACGGCGCTTCGCAGGAAGCGGTCCATTTTTTTTTCAGAAACGGCAAGAAAGTCATAGACCTCTCGGCAGATTTCAGATTAAGGGACCCCGGGACATACAAAACGTGGTATGGGCTGCCCCATGACTTTCTCCCTACCCTGAAAAGTGCCGTTTACGGACTGCCCGAGATATACAGGAGCAAGATAAGGAAGGCCAGGCTTATAGCCAACCCCGGTTGCTACCCCACTAGCGCAATCCTCGGCCTGCTGCCGGCAATCAAGGGCGGCGTTGTCGACCTGTCCTCTGTAGTCATCGACTCTAAATCCGGCACGAGCGGCGCCGGAAGAAAGGCAGACATTACAGTATCATTTTGCGAGGTGAACGAGGGTTTCAAGGCATACGGTATCGGCACACACCGGCACACTCCCGAGATAGAACAGGAGCTGTCTTTTTTGGCAGGAGAAAAGATCACGGTCGACTTCACTCCCCATCTTCTGCCGGTGGACAGAGGCATTTTGACTACGATATATGCCAAACTCACAAAAGAAACTGACACCGCTTCGGTACTGAGTATATATAAGAAGAAATATGAAGCCGAGCCTTTCATAAGGGTACTCGATGAGGGTGTTTATCCAAATATAAAAAACGTGCGGGGCACAAATTTTTGTGAACTGGGGCTCAAAGTCAATTCGAGGACGAACACGCTGGTTATCGTCTCGGCCATCGACAATCTCGTCAAGGGCGCCTCAGGACAGGCTGTGCATAACATGAACATTATGACTGGAATCGAAGAGGAAAAAGGGCTTGCCAACCTGGCCCTTTTCCCATGACCGTCGCTTATCAGACAGCAGGTCATTTTTTTGTCATCCCCGGCTGGTCCGGGATCATTTTTAAGAAGGATTCTCGCCCGGGCGAGTCGCTGAGGAGACCCGGCAAGCGGGAATGGCAAGGCATTGAGCCCTTGTCAGGGAGTTGAAGCTATGCCCGAATATAGAAGTTCAGTAACGCCCGAGGGATTCCTGTTTTCTGTAGCAGAGGCTGCAGTAAAAAAGCCCGGCCGGAAGGACATCGCTCTTATAGTGTCTGAAGTGGATGCGGCGATTGCCGGCACTTTCACTACAAATACAGTAAAAGCCGCTCCTGTCAGGCTATGCATGCGCAACATCAGGTCGGGTCGTGGCAGAGCGATATTCGTAAACAGCGGAAACGCAAATGCCTGCACAGGGGCGCAGGGACTTAAGGACGCCGAAAAAATCGCCTCACGCATCTCTCATGACCTGGGAGCAAAATCATCTCTTTCTTATGTCTGCTCAACAGGCGTTATAGGCGCTCCGCTTCCGATGGGGCGGATAATGCCGGCCCTCGACGTATTGCTCGAAAATGCCGGCGATCATTCTTTCCTGGACGTTGCTAAAGCTATCATGACAACCGATACGTTTCCGAAGATAGCGTCTCAGGAAGTGAAGATCGGAAACAAAACAGGTGTAATTACAGGCATATGCAAAGGCGCAGGTATGATCGAACCTCACATGGCTACGATGCTATGTTTTATCATCACGGATATTGCAGTTGAACAGAAGACCCTCCAGGCCTTATTGAAAGATTCCGTGAAAAGGTCTTTTAACAGGATCACCATTGACGGAGATATGTCGACAAACGATACGGTCCTTCTCATGGCCAACGGCGTTCTCGGCAACAAGGCGATCACAGCCGATTCAAAATATACGCGCGCTTTCAAGGCGGCGCTGGATAAGGTCACCTATGAACTGGCTCGGCTGGTAGTCAGGGACGGGGAAGGCGCCACTAAAGTGATAGAGGTCATCGTGAAAGGGGCCGGTAATGAAGCCCTCGCCGAGAAGGCCGCCTTCTCAGTCGCCAATTCAAGCCTCGTGAAGACTGCGATATACGGAAACGACGCGAACTGGGGAAGGATTATGTGCGCGCTGGGATACTCAGGTGTTCCGCTCCGCGAAGAAAAGACAGACATTTTTTTCAACGGGACACAGGTCGTAAAAGGCGGGGTCTCAAACAATAAAGATAAAGAGGCTACAACAGCTCTCAAATCAAAGGAGATTGTGATAACGATTGATCTCCATTCAGGCAGGTCTTCCGCAAGCATCCTCACCTGCGACTTCACGGAAGAATACATCCGCATCAATGCGGAGTACAGGACGTAATACTCCGGCCGTCTCCTCTCATCTAAGTTAAGGCTCCCATAATTGGATGCAGATTATTTAGAAAATCTCCCCTCACCCCTCTTTGCCGAAGAGGGGCATTTATCCTCCCTTTAGCAAAGGGAGGATAGGAGGGATTTTATAATACGATGTCCTCACAGAACCTGTTAACAAGGGGAGGTAAGAAGGACTACCCGATCGAGAATGAGTCCAGTATCCCGTACAGTGCTGTGACGGCTATGGAATCGACGGGGAGGTCCACAATACCCTTGCCCTCGAGGTCATACTCGAATATCTGATGGTCCTGAGGCACCAGTCCCGCGACAGTGAGACCCATTTCCTCTGCAAGTCTTCTCAGTTCCTTTCCCTCATCGCCGGATACGCGGTTGATAATTACCTCGTGTCTGGCAACATCAAGCTCCAGCTCCTTCACCAGTCCGTCTATCCTCTGCGCGGTGCGCACTCCTCTTACCGTTGGATCGCTGACGATAAGCAGAAGATCGACCTTGTGGGTCGTGCGCCTGCTCAGGTGCTCCATACCTGCCTCGTTGTCGATGACAACGTAAGAGTATGTCTCGGACAGCTTGTCCGTATATTTTCTGATGATGTTGTTTGCAGCACAGTAGCAGCCTGGCCCCTCGGGTCTTCCCATCACCATCAGGTCAAATCCTCTGGCCTCCACCAAAGATTGCTGGACCTGATAGTCAAAGAGCTGCTCCATGGACATGCCCCCCGGCCGGTCGGCGCCGCTCCGTATTGTCTGGAGCGATTCTTCTCTAAGGTGGCCTATTGTAGCGTGCACATTTACACCAAGCGCCTCGTTGAGGCAGGAATTGCTATCGGCATCGACCGCAAGCACAGGTTTCTTTTTTTTCTCTATTAGATACTTTACGGCCAGAGCCGCGATGCTGGTTTTTCCGGTACCGCCCTTCCCTGCCAAAGCTATTACAAATGCCATTTATGCTTACCCCGCTCTCTTCATTTTTATTTACTATATCATAACCTCTGCGCCCTGAAAATTATTCAGCCGGCTGATATAATGAAATCCATGGAAGATTTTTTATTGGAAGGCACTCAATTCATAGAACTGAACAGGCTCCTGAAAGTCACGGGACTATGCGAAAGCGGAGGCATGGCGAAGGCCGTCATCGGCGAAGGCAGAGTCAAAGTCGATGATCGGGTAGAATTACGCAAGCGATGCAAGATACGCAAGGGTCAGATTGTGGAATACGAAGGGAATAAAATTTCAGTAAAGTAGAATTACTGCCGCTTCGATATTTACAATATGCCGGAAATGAAATTCACGTGTGCAGAGTCAACAATATTATCCCAACTTAACTTGCATTGTTTTTTGATTTGCAGTAAGATTTCCGCATGCAAAAATTAGTTCACGGTTTAATTCAAACAAACTCGACAAAGATAGTACTTGTCGTCCTTGACGGCCTCGGCGGTCTCCCGGTTAACGGCAGGACCGAACTCGAATCCGCAAATACTCCTAACATGGATGCGCTGGCGCAGTCCGGGGCATGCGGACTTCACATACCGGTCGCCTGCGGCATCACGCCGGGCAGCGGTCCGGGCCATCTCTCCCTTTTTGGTTATAACCCTCTTGAGTACCAAATCGGCAGAGGCATTCTCGAAGCCCTCGGCCTCGGCATGGATGTCAGAAGGACGGACATCGCCCTTCGCTGTAATTATGCAACGATAGACAAAGGCATAATAAAGGACCGCAGGGCAGGCAGGATACCTACAGACCAGAGCAGAAAGATTACGGAGAGACTGCAATCAGCTATCGCGAAGATTGACGATGCCGAAATCCATTTTGCGCCAGGCATGGAGCACAGGTTCGCAGTGCTGATGAGGTTTCCGGAACCGCTCGCGCCCGGCGCGGATTCTGTCAACGATACGGATCCTCAGAAGGAGGGTAAGGCGCCCCTTAAGCCTGCTGCGGTTGGCCCGGCAGCCGAACGCATCGCACAGGTAGCCGAGAAGTTTGTCTCAAAGGTTGCAGAGGTACTTAAGGAGGAGGAAAAAGCGAATTATGTACTCCTTCGGGGTTTCTCCGTGATGCCCCATCTTCTTTCCTTTGAGGAGGCATATGGCCTCAATGCCGTCGCAATCGCGACCTACCCCATGTACGGCGGACTGGCAAAACTTGTCGGCATGACTACACCGATGGTTTCCGGAGGGGTGCAGGAAGAGATCGATTTTCTAAAGGCAAACTATGATAAATACGATTTCTTTTTCCTTCACGTAAAGAAAATAGATTCCTACGGCGAAGACGGCAACTTCGATGGAAAACGCATGCGCATCGAGGAATTCGACGCCCTCCTGCCTCAAATAGTTTCACTCAATCCTGATGTACTTATAATTACCGGCGACCATTCCACTCCGGCCCTTATAAAGGGCCATAGCTGGCATCCGGTTCCAATAATTCTTAAATCGCCCTATGTGCTCGGGGGGCTCTGCAAAGGTTTCTCTGAAAGGGAGTGCACTAAAGGGGAATTGGGTATTTTCCCGACCGTAAATCTCATGTCTCTTGTTCTGGCAAACGCGGGTAGATTAAAGAAGTTTGGGGCATAAGATAACCCTGTTGACTGATTACTGGGACCGCCTCGTAATATCCTAAAATGGATTCCCGCCTTCGCGAGAAGGCCGGCATGCGTTCCTGCTTTTCGCAAACCGGTTCACCTACGCGCTGCATAAAGGAGGGGACTGTCTTTTGAGCGGCTTCAATTTCTCGCATTGACTTGCCGGAGGCAAGTCGAGAAATTGCCTCGGAGTGGAGCGAGAATGAGCAAAAAGATAGCCCCTCCTTTAAGTATATGCAAGAGGGGAGCTTGCTTAGTGTTTCCCCTCTTTGCATGACACGGCACACTATTTTGTCGTAACATAACAAGATGACTGAAAACAAAAACATAAAAGTGCCTCTGATTGATACACACTGCCACCTCGATATGCCTCAGTTCGACGGCGACCGCGAAGAAGTAATTGCACGTGCAAAGGAGGCAGGATTCGAGGCGCTGATCACTGTGGGCTCCGACCTCCAGGGCACACTAAAGGCAGTGAAACTCTCGACTCAATACGATTTCATCTATGCCTCGGTCGGCATCCATCCCCACGATGCAAAAGATTTCTCGCAGCAAATTTATGAAGATCTGAAAGAGATGGCAAAGAACAATAAGGTCGTGGCAATCGGTGAGACCGGTCTCGACTATCACTATGATCATTCGCCGCGCGATATTCAGAGGGATGTTTTCAGAAAACATCTTGCGATTGCCAAAGAGACCGGCCTTCCGGTCATTGTTCATAGCAGGGAGGCTGGCGAAGACACGATGTCCATCCTGGGTGAATCCGGAATCAGCAGCGGGGTCCTCCACTGTTTTTCAGGAAACGCTCAAATGGCTGACGAGGCAATGTCGATGGGGTTCAGCATATCCATAGCAGGACCTGTGACTTTCAAAAAATCATCGGGCCTCAGGGAAATAGTCCGCATGGTCCCCGACGACTATCTTCTGATCGAGACAGACGCCCCTTACCTCTCACCCGAGCCATTCAGGGGCAAACGCAATGAACCCTATTATCTGTCGCACACAGCGGCATATATCGCAGAACTGCGCGGCATCAGCATTGACGATGTTGCCAGGATCACTACACTAAACGCAAAAAGGCTCTTCGGGATCGGCTCCATTTCTGAAGAGGCCGCTATCGCCTATCAGATCAGGGACAGCCTTTATCTTAATATCACGAACCGCTGCACCAACGCCTGTTCATTCTGCGTCAAATTCCGCTCGGATTTTGTAAAAGGGCACAGACTAAGACTCGGCCACGAGCCGACCGAAGACGATATCATAAGGGCCATCGGCGACCCCTCCAGCTACAATGAAGTGGTCTTTTGCGGATACGGCGAGCCCCTTCAGAGAATCGACACCGTAAAGCATGTCGCCAAATGGATAAAGGAACATGGCGGGAGGGTCAGGATCAATACGAACGGGCATGCAAACCTGATCCATAAGCGCGACGTCATCCCTGAGTTAAAGGGGCTTGCAGACAGCGTCTCAGTAAGTCTCGACGCTCAGGACGAAACGGCCTACAATGCTCTTTGCAAGCCTGCTTATAAAGATGCGTTCCGCGAGGTAATACGCTTTATACGTGAGGCGAAGGAGCATATACCCGATGTCCAGGCGACGGTGGTCGACCTTGAAGGAATCGACTTGGACAAGTGCAGGGAACTGGCTGAACAGCTCGGGGTGAAGCTTAGAATACGGAAACTCGATGTGGTGGGGTGAAACCCTCAACCCATGCGAGAAAAGCCTTCACCACTGAAGGATCAAACTGGGTTCCTGAGCATCGTGTTATCTCCTCAACGGCCTGTGCCTTTGTCCTCATCTGCCTGTATGGTCTGTCAGAGGTCATAGCATCGAAGGCGTCTGCAACGGCGAGAATCCTCGCGTTAAGCGGGATTTGCTCCTCTTTCAGACCGTAGATGCCGTCTCGTCCATCCCAGTGCTCGTGGTGATATTTTACGCTCTGGATTATCTCTTCGAATTGCCTTAGTTCCACAAGTATCTCGGCGCCGCGGCCCGGATGCCTCTTTATCTCATCCCACTCCATGTTTTCGAGCTTTCCGTTCTTATTCAGGATCTCCTTTGGTGTTGCGATCTTTCCTATGTCGTGAAGCAAGCTGCTTATCTTAAGTTTTTCGAGTATTCCGGCTTCGAGACCCATGACCCGCCCTATCCCCAGAGCATATTCTGTGACTCGCTCCGTATGGCCGGCAGTCCAGTATGAGGATGCCTCAAGTGCCTTAACGAGCGACCGTATGGCCCCAAGAAGCAAGGCTTCCAATTCGCTGTAAAGCATCGCATTTTCAATAGCCAGGCCAGCTTCAGCAGCGATTGTGGAGAGGAGCTTGGAGTCGTTGGAGAAAAACTCTTCGCCGGACTCCTTGTCGGCGACCACAATCGCACCAATCACCTTTGCCTTTCCTATAATGGGGCAAATCATAAGTGACGACAATGCCGGAAGGAGGTGTTTATGTCCGGATTCGATGAGGCTGCAATACGCCGATGTTTTTCTGGAATCAATAGGCTTCCAAATTACATCCACGGTCTTGTCTATGATACGTTCGCAGTCCCACTTCCCAATGCAGGTCTTTGTATAAAGTCTGTCGCTGTTGTTATTAAGGAACAGCACGGCGGCAGTCTGTACACCTATGGTGTTGACCGCCTCTTTGGTGATCCTGGAGCAGATTTCGTCTATACTGAGAAACGAAAAAACCTCGGACATCCTGTAAAGCAAGGATAGCTCTTCGTAGGCGTTGCTGAGTTCCCGGATAGTAAGGGAAAGATCGAGGTCTCTGTCAGTCAACCTCTATTACCTCGCGCACCATTTCCAGCAGAGCCTTAGGGCTGAATGGCTTGGTTATATACCTGGCAACACCGCATTTTAACCCCAGCTGTTCATCGGCGTCCTGCCCCTTTGCCGTAAGCATAAAAATCGGGATATCAGACGTTTCAGGTTCCGTCTTAAGGCGCCTGCATACCTCTATTCCGCTCACTTCAGGCATCATCCAGTCCAGGATCACCAGCCCGGGCTTCTGCTCCCTTACGACCTCCACTGCGTTTACGCTGCTTCGAAGTGTAACGACATCGATTCCGGCAGTCTTTATTTATCCTCTATCATCATAAGAATGAACGGCTCATCGTCTACAACAATAACCTTTTTCATTCCGCCTCAATCCCCGGGAAAGACAACAGCGCGTTAACACCTGAGCCCGGAACATTTCTTAGATTCATAATAACCTCCACGTCTCCGCATCTGCGCATGGCAGACGGGATAATCGTACGGGCAGCGTCAAGCAAATTATACCATCAAAGCCCTGAAAAATCGGAATGCCAAATCACAATTTCCTGCTCTCAAGTATGAAATTTCTTATTTCAGAAATTCGCACTTTTTCTGTGGCCGAATCCGAAAGTCTCTTCCAGCTTGCCATCCCGGACTGGATTTCATCGTCACCAATTACGAATACGAATTTTGCTGACAACCTGTCGGCCCTTCTCATCTGGCTCTTCAGAGATGAGGTCCATTCACCCAGCTCCGCCCAGATATTTCCTTCCCGGAGATCGTTAACGATACGCACTCCCTCCCTGCCCGCGCGCTCGCCTACTACTGCTATGAAAACTTCAGGCGCCGGGTGGTCATATTTGATGGTCGTCTTCAACAACTCCACGATCCTTTCCATTCCAAGGGCGAACCCGATCGCCGGGGTTTCGGGACCGCCGAATTCCTTCACAAGCCTGTCGTACCTGCCGCCTGCCGCAACGGCGTTTTGAGCGCCGAGGTTCTCGCTTGTGACCTCAAATGTAGTGCGCGTATAATAATCGAGGCCTCTGACCATCTCCGGGTTGATCGTATAAGGAATTCCGAGCATTTCGAGCAGTTCAAGAAGCCTGTTAAAATGATCCCGGCAGTCATCGCAAAGATGGTCGACAACACGCGGCGCGCCTTTCCTTATTTCGATGCACCGCCCGACTTTGCAATCAAGTATCCTTAGGGGGTTTTGTCTGTATCTCCTGCGGCAGTCCTCACAAAGCTCATCAAGACTGCCCGCAAAAAAAGACAGCAGCGCCTCTTTGAAAGCCGGCCTGCACTTTTCACATCCGATTGAGTTGACCTGGAAGTGAAGCGCCTCCAGACCTATACCTCTGAGAAGGCGGTCGAGCATCGAAATCACCTCAGCGTCCATCTCCGGCCGGGCAGAACCAAAAGCCTCCACTCCTATCTGATAGAATTGCCTGAAACGGCCGGACTGAGGCCTCTCATATCTGAACATGGGTCCGATGTAATAAAATTTCTGGGGTGAGGGCAGCCCATGCAGATTGTTTTCCACGTAACACCGCACGACTGAGGCGGTACCCTCCGGCCTGAGTGTAATGCTTCGTCCACCCTTATCCTGGAAGGTATACATTTCTTTTTCGACTATGTCGGTGTCCTCGCCTATGCTTCTGATAAATACCGATGTTGATTCTACAGCCGGCGTCCGTATTTCAAGGAAGCCATACGAAGCAAAAATTTCCCTTGCCTTCTTCTCAATGTTCTGCCAAATGTATATATCCGGGGGCATTATGTCCTTCATGCCCTTCAGCGCCCTGTACTGGCCGGAACTCACTCGGCAACCTCCTCCTTGTTTTCGCCTTCTCTGTAGGAATCATGCTCCAGCATCCTCGTGTGGCTTTCAATGAGCCGTTTCAGTTCCTCCTTGAAGTGACGGCGTATCCCCTTGAGGTCGACAATGTCTTCGTGGATCTTAATGACCTTTTCCTGTGCGCCTTTAACCAGTTCGTCTGCCCTGAGCTCCGCTTCCTTAATAAGAAGGTCCGCTTCCTTCCTGGCATTCGTCTTGTAATCCTCCACCATCTGCTGCGCGGTCATAAGGGTCTCGCGGAGCGTGTTTTCCATGTCCTTGTATTCCTTGACATGGTTTTCAGCCCTCTGTACGTTCTCCTTCAGCGTAGCGTTTTCCCTGAGAAGCTCCTCCATCTCCTCCCTGATCACTTCCAGGAATGCGTAAACCTCTTCGACGTCGAAGCCCCTGAACTTCATCGGGAATTGCTTCTGCTGGATATCAAGCGGCGTTATTCTCATATATCATCCTCCTCCAAATTGCTGTCCGATTTTTATGACTGTTCTTACCAGAAATGACTGCAGGAATATAATAGCAAGAATTACTATTATGGGAGAAATATCGATAGGCCCCAGTCTGTAGCCGATGATGCGCCGTATAGGTCTGAACACGGGCTCAGTCACGGCATGAAGGAACCGCACTATCGGATTATAGGGGTCAGGGTTGACCCAGGTTATCAGGGCTGCAATGATTACAATCCATTTATACAATCCAAGTAAATAATCGAGGATCGTTGCGACGGATATAAGCAGGTCGCCGAATACAAACATTATCGCCCCCTCCCCAGTTCCTCTGCCCTGTTCATTGCGGTTCGAAGCGCTTCGCCAACAATCGATCTCAAAGATCTTTCCTCAAAAACCTTCAGCCCGGCCTCGGTCGTTCCGCCCGGTGATGTTACCATTACTCTCAGGCGGTCGGCAGGCATGCCGGAATCCAGAAGCTTTGCTGTGCCGAGCAGGGTCTGCACTGCAAGTGCTGCCGAATCGACCGTTGAAAGCCCCATACTCTTCCCGGCCTCTGCCATCGCCTCGACAAAAAGTGCGACAAAGGCGGGCCCGCTACCTGACAGGGCTGTTACCGCATTCATCATATTCTCAGGCAATGTAAGTACCTTGCCTATAGACATGAGTATACTCTTCACAATGTTTAATTCAGGACCGTATGAACATCCGCATAGCGACATCACAGACATCCCTTCCTGAACCAGTGCAGGGGTGTTAGGCATTACCCTTATTAATCGGCTTGTCCCGAGCTTGGACTGCAGATAGCCGAGCGTAATCCCGGCAGCAATCGAGACGACGGTTTTTGAATCGTTAACTGAAGGCGCAATCTCCTTAAGAACAGTCTCCATAATCTGCGGTTTGACAGCAAGCAATATGATATCGCAGGCTGAAACAACCTCGGTGTTCGAAGCAGATACGCTTATCCCATAAGTTCTTTGCAGGTGAAGACGCCTTTCCTCATTCGGCTCCGAAACGAAAATGTCTTTCATGCCTCTTGCAGTCATTCCTTTAATCATGGCTTCAGCCATGTTTCCGCCGCCCAGAAAACCGATCATGCAGCCTCCTTTTTCCTTTCGCCGAATATCGCCGTTCCCACCCTCACCATTGTTGCGCCCTCTTCTATTGCGACCTCGAAATCATGTGACATGCCCATCGAAAGCTCAGTCAGATTAAACCCCATCTGTCCGGCCCTCTCCTTTATTTCTCTCAATTCTCTGAAAAAAGGCCTTACTCTTTCAGGATCATCAAAAAAAGGAGGTATCGTCATAAGGCCTTCTATCCGCAAATGTTCCATATCCGTTAAAGCGCTAAGAAAGCCATCCACTTCTTCTTTTATAATACCATGCTTACTCTCTTCATCTGAAAGCTTAACTTGAACTAATACTTCTTGTATTTTGCCCATTTTTTCTGCCTGTTTGTTTATCCGCTCCGCCAACTCAAGAGAGTCCACAGAGTGAATAACATCAAACAACTCAACCGCCGTCTTCGTCTTGTTCTTCTGTAAATGACCGATAAGATGCCACCGCATGGAGTATCCCCTGGGCAGTGAAAGCTGCAGGCGCTTTGCGCTAAACTCCTGTACCCTGTTCTCCCCAAAGTCCCTCAGTCCTGATTCAATAGCGCTTTTAACAGCAGAGGCAGGTACATTCTTGCTCACCGCAATCAACGTGATTTCATCGGGCTCCCTCCCCGCCCTCATCGCGGCATGCGCCATCCTTCGATATACCCCTTTTATGTTTTCAGTCAGTCCATTTTCCATCGGGCAGCCAGTTATCAAAAAGTATATAGTAGTATCTCTTTTACGAAAATTCAATTAATATACGAGACTAAGCGATGATAATCGGCGCATAACCTGATCGTTCAATCCTGATAGCAGCCGACAATCTTACCTTGCGGCCCACGAAATAAACCATACTCCGAAGGCCATCAGAAAAAAGCCGCATCCGCAGAGCATAAACCTGTATCCCCTGTCGCCTATAATCTTTCTTCCCCTTGAGATCGCAAGGGACAACAGACCGTACCACGCAAGATCAGCTGCTATGTGTCCCGTGAAAAAAGCAGCTACCCCCGCCAGGCCGAACTTCATTGAAGAAATAAGATAACCAAGGCCTGCTGTTGCCCACCATATGAGCCAGTACGGGTTAGACAGGCTACCCACAATTCCTGATATGACCGGATGCAGACCCCTTCCATTGCTTCCTGCGGCAATATTGAGCTTTGTGGTTCGAGCGTCTTTTACCATTACGGCGCCCATTACAACAAGGATTGCGCCTCCTATTACCGCAATCGAAAGCTTTGCCCCTTCAGTGGCGAGAAAAGGGGCAACGCCAAGAATAAGAAGCACTACAAGCAGAAGTTCAAGAATTCCATGCCCGAAAATGATCAGCGGACCAGCCACAGCCCCTCTCTTAACAGATTCGCCCACGGTTATGGTAAAGAGAGGCCCGGGCACAAGCGCGCCGGAAAAAGCCACAAAAAAGGATGAAAGAGCAATGAGAGCTATATTCACATGCCCACAGCCTCTTTATATTCCATCCAGAGTTCTTCCTTGGGAATCCCCATATCTATAAAGTCCCACGGCAGCACTTCGTCACCATATTTCTGCCTGAAGATATACGAATCAACGTCAATGGCGCTATTAATACCGGAGGGAAATTCCTTCCCTGATGCCATATCGTAGACAGCCCCGGAGACCCGCCTGTCTCCCAAAGAAAAGAACCCCTGCATATATGCGTATTTGGGCACGTCATGAAACACCTTAATTCCCTTCACGGCGGCAAGCCCTTTCTTAAGATGCTTCAGTCTCTCTTTAACCTCCTTTAAAGATGTCATCGGGTGCCATTGAAACGGCGTAAACGGCTTGGGGACAAACGTGCTGACACTTAGCGTTATATAACCCCTTGTCGTATCCTGACGTATTTTGTTGACCAGGGCGATTATACCCTCGATGTCTTCCATACTTTCTGTCGGAAGACCTATCATGAAATAAAGTCTGAGGGTTTCTATCCCGCCCCCGAGGATGATTTTTGCCGTCTCCAGGATGTCTTCATCCTTTATCTTTTTATTGACAACATCCCTGAGACGCTGCGTCCCTGCCTCGGGCGCTATCGAAACGCTCTTATGCCCCTTCATCATGCTGACAATTCTGCCGCTGCGCGGACTAGCCCTGAGAGATGTAATCGAAAAGTCGACTCCCTCAATCGCCAATACCTTCTCCGCATGAGGATAGTCCGAAAGCGAAGGACCTATGAGGCCAACCCTGGAAGTCAGGCCGGATGCGTTATTGATCTCCTGTTCAAGCACATCCAGATCCTTTCTCCTGGCAGGCTTGTATGTACGGCCTGCAACACAGAACCTGCATGACCAGACACAGCCCCTCATGGCCTCAATAAGAAACATGTCTGAGAACTCAGCCTCGGATGTTGTTATGACGCCCTTAAGCGGTCTTCGGGAGATGTCAGAGACTGTCCGTTTCCTGATGACAGCCGGTGCACCAGGCCGGGTTTGCCGTCGGCATATTCGGCCCTCAGCGTCATATTCGATCTCATAAAACCCAGGTAAATAAACGCCCTCAATCTTTGCCGCCTTCTCAAATAGATCGCTTTTTGACGAAGAGGCCCTGAAGACAGACATGAATTCCGGAAGCATCTCTTCAGCCTCTCCGATAAAGCATACATCGAAGAAGTCCGCCAGCGGCTCGGGATTATAAAAAGCGCAGACCCCGCCCATTACCACCACCGGATGACCTGCGTTTCTTTCTGCACGACGGGGAGGAACATTAGCCATCTTCAGTATTTTCACTATATTTGGATAATCGTTTTCAAAAGAAACCGAAAAAGCGATGATGTCGAACCTGGAAAGTCTTCTCTTGGACTCAAGCGCAAAAATCTCCGCATCGGTCCTCAAATGCTCGCTCATCTCCTGGGGACCCGGGAGGAAAACCCTCTCGCAGACAACATCGTCCATGTCATTGAGGATGCCGTAGATGCCCTGGAACCCGAGGTTAGACATCCCAACAGCATAGGTATTGGGATATACAAGGGCAACACTGATCTTACCCCCCGGTTCCTTGAAGACAGTCCCCTTCTCCCTGGAAAGAAGATATTCGGCTTTCTCGAGTAATTTCATATTCATTGGTAATTAAGCGCTCTTTACTATTATACTTTTTATTCCAGCAGAAACACGATAAACGGCGAACAGAGAAAAACCAGAAACAACTGCAAAAAAAATTTCGTAAGGATTGCATCTGAGCGGATTCAGCGGCGTGTATTGCATCGCCGTCGCGGCGACGGGCGCCGGTGCCTCGGAGGTCCGAAGCTTCGGCGGAGATGCTGTCCTCACAAAAAGCAATTAAAACATTAAGCCTGATAGGCTGACACTTCGGAAACAGCCTGAACTTTCATTTGCCAGACAGGCGTGTTAAAATTTCGCATGAAAATTGTCACGCAGAACCGGAAGGCCTTTCATGATTATTCAATAGAAGAGACCATAGAGGCCGGCATTGTCCTTACCGGAACCGAAGTGAAGTCACTTAGGGAGGGCAAGGCCAACCTCAAAGACAGTTATGTGCTAATCAAGGATGCCGAGGTATTGCTTCTGAACTGCCATATCAGTCCCTACACCCATGGCAACATAATGAACCATGATCCTCTTCGCACGCGAAAACTTCTGCTTCACAAAAAGGAGATCGCCAGGATACAGGGCAAGGCGCTTCAGAAAGGTTATTCGCTTATACCGCTTAAGATCTACTTCAAAGGCCCTGTTGCCAAGGTAGAGGTAGGTCTTGCCAGAGGGAAGAAACAGTATGAAAAAAGGGAATCTATCAAAAAGAGAGAAGCTGACAGAGAGATAGAGCGGGCGATGAAAAACCGCTAATGTGGTATAATATAAACGTAAACTCCGGGGGCGATTGGGCTCGACGGGGGTTATGAGGCTTAAGTGGCGTGTCGTGGCTCCATCACCACGTAAAAAGATGGAAACAAACACAAACGCCAACAACGAACTGGCACTCGCAGCTTAACTAAGCTGCACGTTCCTCCGGGATCGCCTGTGTACCGGGGAGAGCGTCGATCAGCAGGCTGGCTTCAGGGCATTCTTCCGACCCTGAGGCGAGATAAAGGGAGATGGGGTTTCGGGCAGCCTGATTGCCGGCGTCCCGAATCCTGACAACGAAAAGACAATCTACACACGTAGAAGCTTAAGAGTAGTGCCTTCGGACGCGGGTTCGATTCCCGCCGCCTCCACCA
>JBAIXS010000244.1:0-6816 GCA_037916395.1 Candidatus Sulfobium mesophilum | reverse complement strand
GTGGGGGTAACGATACTGGGGATCTGGGCTGACCATTATGGAGTTCCGGCAGCCCTGAAATCGATAACCATTCTTCCCGTCATAGGTCTGGCCATAAGCAGCCTCCTAAAGTACCCAACAACAAAATAATTAAGTAGTGAGAAGTGAGAGAAAAAGCTGAAGATAAGTCAGCTAACCCAGACTATTAATAACCTTATTAAAGTTGCGATATGAAGGAGGGAACTGTCTTTGAGCGGCTTCAATTTCCCGTATTGCCCGCCGCACGGCGGGCGGGAAATTGCCTCGGGGCAAGGCGAGAATGAGCGAAAAGATGGTCGCCTCCTTCTCGCATGGATAATATGGGCTAAGTCTTCCCTCCTATAATCAACACCGTCTCCTCGATCAACTTTTTCTCTATGTTCCTAAATCCGGTCTTCTTCATCCACCCAGACATCTCATCCGGCGTATAGGTTCTTCCACGCTCCGTGTTGACAAGCATGTTAATAGCAAATACAGCCCCCTGGAGGGGACCGGTCCTTGACTCGTCAAGATAAAATTCCTGAACAACAACCCGCCCTCCTTTGTTCAAAGAAACGCGGCACTTCCTAAGCACTGCCATACATTCCTCAGGGCTGTAGGCATGAAAAATCTGGGAAATAAAAATCATATCATACCCGCTGCCAAGTTCATCCTTCATAAAATCGCCGGGAATCAGCCTTATGTGGCTTGTCAAACCGGCTTCGGCAATTATACTTTTTGAGATCCTGAGGGTAGCAGGAAAGTCCATAAGAGCCACATCCATCCCCTTCTTCGCAAAGGCAATGGCATAGGTGCCGGGCCCCCCGCCCAAATCCAATATTTTTTTCACTCTTTGCAAGTCGAGGCCTTTAAGAATCCCCTTGACTTTTTGAAGCGCCAGATTATGCATACCGAGGATGAAGGATTCGTGATCGTGCGACTTCCTGAAAGGCTTGCCCGTCTTTAAGACCCTGTCAAGACCGGACCAATTGTCCCAAAGGACATTATTATGCTTAAGAATGTCTCCCTGGTAGTCAGGCTTCCCTTTTACGAGATACCGTGACGAGACGTCTGAATTTATGTATCTGCCGTCTTTTTTTTCAAGGAGACCTATCGAAACCAGACTATTTAGGAGAAGCTCCGTTGCCCGTATGTCAGTCCTTAAGACCTTTGAAAGCGCTTCAGCCGTCCTGCCCCTGCCATCAAGATGATCGAATATCCGGTAATTATTTGCAGTAAGGATAATCCTAGAAGGCGCAAAGGCTGATATACGCCTTAGCCATCCAATGTCCTTCGGGGTATCTCTGTTCACGCTATGCGGTCAGGATAGAGCTTTATTTTCATGCCCTTCTTCACTCCCTCTACATATGACCTCAGCGCCGTGGCCCTGGCGTTTTGGAGCATGGCGTCTTGTAAAGCCTTCGTCGTCTGCTCATCAGGCCCGGAGATCTTTGCAAGTTCGTCTGAAGGAATGGCTGTGGACAGCTCTATAAGCCGCCTCATTTTTGTCAGGATCAGTTCCTGCCTCTTGGCCGCCTCGAAAGCCTCGGGAGTAAGCCGCATGAGCCTTAATCTGTTTTGATATACGGTGCTGTCAAAGGCGCCGTCTTTCATAAATGCCGGTTCGTTCTTTATAGCCTCATTCAGTTCCTCGTCGCTGACCGCTATGCCGCCCTCTTTGGCAGCGATAAGAAGCACCCTGTTGTCAACAAGCGAATTCAATACGCCTTCTTTAAGGTTGAGCTTTTTTTGCATCTCTTCGTCGAATTTTTCCTTGTACATGTCCCTGTAAAAATTAAACATCCTGTCGTAAGTACGCCAGTATTCCTCGCCGGTTATCTTGTATTTTCCGACTTCTGCGACTACGTTGCTTCTGTCGGATTTATCCACACTTCCTACTCCCCAGAAAATAAACGAAAGTATCACGATGAAAAAAAGCACATAAAAGTATTTTGCATGGTGTCTCATCACCTTAAGCATCTGATCAATACCTCCCTTTGATGTAATCTTCGATAATCCGCCTGTGGTCAAAGGCCAGTTCATCAGGCAGATCACTGGCGCTGAAGACGCCGACTTCTGCGGCATCGTCGCCTGCCATGGCCTGGCCGGCGGCATCCGCCAAAAACACAGTCGATATCGTATGTTGTCTGGGGTCACGGTCAGGGTCTGAATAGCTGTGAAACTGCCTGAGCAGCCTTACTTCCAGCCCTGTCTCTTCTCTGGCCTCACGTACAGCAGCAGCCTCGAGGGTCTCGCCGTAATCGACAAAGCCTCCGGGAAGCGCCCACCCATGAGGAGGGTTCTTCCTCCTTATCAGAATAATGCCGTTCATATGTCTTATGATGATGTCTACTGTGGGGACAGGGTTTCTGTGTTCACTGCTGGTTTTCAAACCTGGTGTCTATATCCCTTTCAGGCACAATAGTGGAGACCGCATGCTTATAAATAAGCTGCTGGGTTGACTCCTTAAGGAGGATGACAAAATTATCGAATGCCTTCACCACCCCTTTCAGCCGGACACCGTTCGTAAGATATACGATTACGGGTATCTTGTCCTTGCGGAGCTGATTGAGATAATTGTCCTGGAGACTCTGGCTTTTGCTGTTCGTCATCCCCTCTACCCCCCTATCTTTCTCTGTTTTTTCTTTCATAGTTTTCATTTACCATAAATTATTTTTCTTAATTATTCAAGAGCTTTCATTATCTCCCCGAAAACCTTCTCCTTTTCATGCATGCCTGTCACATCTACCCACCGGATCCCCTCTTCTTTTTTGAACCACGAAAATTGTCTCTTCGCGTACCTCCTGGTATTTCGCTTTATAAGCCTGATCGCCTCATCCATCGAAATTTCTCCGTCTATAAAGGATGCAATCTCTTTATAGCCTATCGCCTGAAGGGGCGTCCTGTCGGGCTTTCTCCGGATAAGTTCTCTTACTTCCTCTATCAGCCCCTCCGAAAGCATGCGGTCAATCCGGCTTTCTATCATCCTATACAGTTCCTTTCTTTCCCTCGTCAGGCCGATCTTTATAAAATCGTAGGGAAGGGGCTTTGTCAGCCTCTCCTGAAGTGCGGATATCTTTTCTTTGCTCTTCAGGCAGACCTCAAGCGCCCTGACAATCCGCCTGGTATCGTTGCTATCTATCCTGACTGCAGCATCAGGGTCCATCTTTAAAAGATATTTATAAAGAGAGCCCTGCTCGTCCCTCTCGGCGCTAAGAAGTTCTTCTCTTAAGTCCCAGTCTGCCGAAGGACCGCCGAATATGCCGCGGGTGACGGCCTTTATGTAAAGCCCGGTGCCGCCTACAATAAGGGGCGCTTTCCCCTTTGCATGAAGATCCTCTATGATCGGGCTAATCTCACTTATATACTGCCCTGCGCTAAAAGACCCCGTGGGATCGACGATATCGATCATATGATGCCTCACAGTCGACCTTTCATCCCGGGACGGCTTGGCAGTACCGATATCCATACCTCTATAAATCTGCATTGAATCTGCGCTTATAATCTCTGTATTGAGGGCCCTGGCAAGAAGTATCGAAGCGCCTGTCTTTCCGACACCTGTCGGCCCCAGAAGAATGATGACCTGTTTCATTTCCTCTTAAATATCTTTTTCAGATCATCCAGCGAATAAAAAATTCTGGTGGGTCTTCCATGAGGACATTGATCGGGATGCTCAGTCTGTTCGAGATCGGCAAGCAATCTGGAGACCTCTTCCCGGGTCAATATCTCACTGCCACGGACAGAACTATGACAGGCTATGCTTGCCGCAAGCGATTCCTTAAGAGACATTCCCCCACGGGGCTCTCCCGTAAAAACTGAAGCTGCATCGGAGAGTATCCCTCTTAGGTCTGCTCCTCCCAGGTCGTGAGGGACAGAGCGAACAACGATGGTATCATGCCCGAAATCATCAAGCTCAATGCCCATTTCCTGCAAGAGATCTTTGCTGTCAAGCAAAACCCTGTACTCGCCGTGAGAAAGCTTTATCTGCTGAGGGAAAAGCAGATGAACGGGTTGCACCCCTATGCTCCGAAGGAGCCTTTCGTAGAGTATCCTTTCATGGGCGGCATGATGGTCTATTAGGGTCAGCCCACCCTTTCCGGATAGCGCCACAAAGGTGTCCCCGAGATAAATGAAAGGCAGCTCAGGCTTGTACGATAGTTCGGCATTTTCAGCTACACTGGACCCGGAAAAGACAGAAGGAGACTGGAAGGTATAAGGAGTCCCAACTCTCTCTACATCCCCTCCGGTTGCTTCAAGAAAAGGTCCGGTATAATCCTTCCTTTCGGTCTTGACAGTCTCTCTCATGCGGGCATTTACGAACCTGTATATCATCTCCTTTTCCTCAAACCTCACCTCACGTTTCGTAGGGTGCACATTGAAATCGACTTTCCCAGGGTCAAGCTCAAGAAACAGAAAAAATGCAGGGTGCTTATCATGGGGGAGTAAGCCTTCATAGGCGCCGTATACCGCATGTGAGAGGGACTGGTCCTTTATGGGGCGGCCGTTGACGAATATGAACTGATGGGACCTGCTGTTTCTAAAATTGCCGGACCTCGAGATAAATGCCTGCATCTGCATCTCTCCCTGCTCTGCTGAGACCTCAGCAAGCCCGCTCGCAAACTCCTCGCCATAAATCTGCATTATCCGCTCACTAAAGCCGGACGCCTTGGGCAGAAGCATCGTCTCGCGGCCCTCGCTAAGCAGCATGAAATGGATAGACCAGTGGGAAAGCGCTTCTTTGGTCACGATATCAACGATATGAAGCATCTCCGTTACAGTTGCCTTGAGAAATTTTTTCCTTGCAGGGGTATTAAAAAAGAGGTCTCTTACTTCTACAGACGTCCCGGTGAATGCAGATTCTCTGCGGTCTTTTATCTGCCCGCCATGCAGTTCCAGTGAAATGCCGGCGGCGGAGCCTTTCAATCCGGTTACCAGCTTAACCCTGGAGACCGACGCTATCGAGGGCAATGCCTCCCCCCTGAAGCCGAGTGTCGTTAAATTAAAGAGATCTCTCTCTCCTGAAAGTTTGCTCGTTGCATGACGCTCAAAGCAAAGAAGCGCATCTTCCATGTCCATTCCGGAGCCGTTGTCGGACACCTTTATCATCCTTTTTCCGCCTGCAAGTATATCGATTCTGATTTCAGTGCTTTCGGCATCGATAGCGTTTTCCAGGAGTTCCTTCACCACCGAGGCCGGCCGCTCTATTACCTCGCCGGCAGCAATCTTGTTTCTCAGATCTATGGGAAGGACCTTTATTTTTGCCATAGACAATTTTAAAGACTGAACGAATTGTTTCGCAAGGGGACCGGCTTTCCGAAAGTATCGACAGCCGATTCCCTTGCCTGTAACTTCTTACAGGAGAAAAGACTGGCGCAAAAAAATCTTGACAACCCCGGTAGCGAAGACTATGTTGGGCTTAGAAGAGGCTGCCAATGATTAAGAGCAGGCCATGGCACTTTATGGAGGTTGTTATGAAAAAGAATAATTTCTGGTCACCCTATATCGCGGGAGCAGGCCTTGGCTTAACGCTGCTTGCCACCTTTGTTATTGTGGGATGGGGTCTTGGCGCTTCCAGTGCCTTTTCCCTGTTAACAGGGGTAGGACTGGCAAAGTTCAGCCCGGCATATGCGCAAAGACTTACCTATTTTTCCGGGTATCTGAATGTTAAGGCGCCGCTTTTAAACTGGGTGCTGTTTGAGATCATGGGACTTTTCGTTGGGGCCCTTGCTGCATCTCTTCTGACCGGAAGCTTTAAGGTGAAGCTCGATAAGCCTGAGCATATGGGTGCCGGAACCAGGCTGTTTACAGCTATTGGAGGGGGCATTCTTATTGGATTTGCGAGCAGGCTTGCAAGGGGATGCACCAGCGGGGTGGCGCTGTCAGGCGGGGCCCAGCTGGCTGTGGCAGGATGGGTTTTTGTTATCGCAATGTTTGTGAGCGGCTTTATCGGCGCGGCACTGTTCAGGAGGTTATGGTCATGAGCGCACCCTTAATGGTTAGCCAGACGGCGGGTCTTGTGGTGGCCGTAATCGTCGGTTTCTTCTTCGGTCTTTTTCTTGAAAGGGGAGGACTGGGCAACCCCCACAAGCTTACAGGGGTTTTCTACCTTACCGACTTCAGTGTGCCGAAGGTCATGTTTACTGCAATGTTGATTGCCGCAACAGGGATTTATCTTCTTTCCGACCTGAGCATTCTGGACATGGGCAGGGTATGGATTATCCCCACCTTCTTCTGGCCTCAGCTTGCCGGAGGAGCGCTCTTTGGCCTGGGATTTCTGTTCAGCGGATACTGTCCCGGAACAGCAGTGGCAGGGTTGGCCTCAGGAAGGCTGGATGCGCTGGTTACAATGCTGGGGATAGGCGCCGGAAGTCTGATATTTGCGATTGTCTATCCCGCAATAGAGGGATTTTATTTCTCGTCTCCTATGGAAGGAGCCACGCTTCCCTCGGTGCTGGGCGTAAGCCACTGGGTGGTGATGGCCTTTGTTTATTTCATGGCAGCGGGTATGTTCTATGTGATGGAGCGGTACGAAAGAAACAGATAGTATAGAGGGTAATTAAAGAACCTGAAAGCTGCTGGCTGATTTCAGACGTGACATGCCTTGCTACCGGAATTTGATGGACTATGTAAATCTGACTGCACAAGCTTTCGTGTACTACTACCTTGAGATTTGTGTCTCAAAATGGACGCTTGATTAAACGGCGTACACCTGCGATTATTTTTAACCGCAATGTCAACACACTTATGAATCAAGTGTTTTTGTGGGCACTAACGAAACGCATAGTGAGCACAGCCGCCCACTATGCGTTATTTCATGCT
>JBAIXS010000243.1:0-3024 GCA_037916395.1 Candidatus Sulfobium mesophilum | reverse complement strand
CGTCATTCTTTTCGAACTTCGAAAGTCCTTCTTTCAGCACCCTTTCGGCGTTCTGATAATCCATCTTATGCATATATGCCGAGGCAAGATAAAAATAGATATCCTTTTCTCCTTTTTCAAACTCCAGAATCTCCTCATACATTTTTATAGCGTCGTCATCCCTTTTTAGCCTGCCGTACAGATAAGCCAGGTGTAAAAAAGCGTTCGTATTCTTAGGCTCAGCTGCTATAATCTCCTTTAGTTCAGCCACCGCCTCGTCATAGTGCTCCGTCTCCTCAAGCACCAGGGCCAGATAATAGCGGACAGACGTGTTCTCCGGCCGGACCTTCAGCACAAACCTGAACTCGTCCATTGCCCTTTCATATTCTTTCTCCTCGAAGTAAAGCATGCCTAATCTGAAGTGTGCATCCACGTTGTCGGGCTGCTCCCTGCTTAGCGTCTCAAGTTCTTCAATCGCCTTGCCATAAGATTTCTGCTTCAGATATACCTGAGCAAGCCTTTCCCTGGCCTGACTGTTGTGTGGATTTCTGCTTATGGCCTTTTCATAATTTTCTATCGCCTCAGGGAAGCGTTCTCTGATTTCGTTAATAATCCCCAGTTTGAAATATGTCGTATCGAGTTCAGGCCTGATATCAATAGTCCTTCGAAGATATTCCTCTGCCTTGTCATACTCTTTCTTGTCCATATAAAGAGAACTCAGATAATCGAGCGACAGGTAATCGTCGGGGTCCTTCGCCAGAAGTGAGGTAAAAATTGCCACGGCCTCATCGACCTGATCATTGCTATAGTAAAGTCTTCCCAGGAATCTTGAGGCCTCCCGGTTATCCGGATCTATTTTGAGTATCTTCTTGCATACTGAAATCGCATCGGCAATCCTGCGCTGTCCGCCATAGATATCAGCGGCAAGCGTCAGGGCCGGGACGTAATCCGGATTGTCCTTAATTACTTCTTCCACTATCTGCAGCGCGCTTCCGCGGTCACCGGAGCGGTAAAGAACAATGGCCAGCTGCGTCTTTATATACGGCGACTTAGGATCATATTCAAGGGCCTTCCGGTAATTTCTGATCGCCTCGTCAAACTGGTATGAAATAACGGCCTCGTAGCCAAGCATAAAATAATAATCAGCCTCATAAGAGTGCGGAGCATCCCCCTTTTCGGCGCTCCCCTGCCTCACGGGCGCAGCGGCGCAAGCCGTCAGAAGAACTACTGTAATTAAGGAAAAAATTATTTTTTTCATGTCCTGACTTTCAAGCTCTCCTCTGTTTGAATCACCTGTTCATAGCTCATTGGACCGACAGATTTTTATTATGACACAAAGATCACATTTCCACCAAAGTCAAGCGAGATATTTTCTTCTGGCTTTGCCGCCAAGAGAAGTAAATATCTCGTACGGTATGGTCCCGATTCTTCCCGCAAGTTCAGCCGCCGTAATCTGCTCATTTCCCTGCCTGCCCAAAATGACGACTTCATCCCCCTCACATACCTCTCCTACAGAGGTAACGTCAAGCATTGTCACGTCCATGCAGACCCTTCCGGCAATGGGCGCCCTTCTGCCCCGGACGAGCATCTCTCCGTTATTTGAAAAAAGCCGGCTGAAGCCATCGGCGTATCCGGCAGGGATGACCGCAATTTTGCTGTCGCATTTAGTAATGAATGTCCGGCCATAACTCACAGGCGTTCCTGCGCAAAGGTCTCTCACCGCAAGCACAGACGTCTTAATCGTCATTAACGGCATGAGTCCGAACCCCTCCTGAAAAGGGGAAGCACCATAGAGCAGAAGCCCCGGCCGCACAGCGTCCATCAAGGCATCTTTCAAACTGAGGACTGCAGCACTGTTTGCGATATGAGACATAATAGGCCTTCCAAGCTTGCTGGATATGGCGGACCTCATTTCATTGAACAAATTAATCTGGTAAGAGGCGTATGATCTGTCGGCCAGATCGGCCTCGGAGAAATGGCTCATAAGTCCCTCAAGCCTTATGCCTTTCATTTCAGCAATCTCAAGGGCGGCTGACACTGTCCGCTCCGGACTAAACCCTAACCTTCCCATTCCGGTATCCGCCTTTAAATGGACCCCGATGTTTTTGCCCCTCTTAACCGCCTCGCGGGAGAATTTTCCGGCGGTGTCCATGTCCTGCACAACCGGGACAAGTCCATAGGTGAAATAATCCGGCACGTCGGATCGATCAAACAAAACGATAATCTCCCCCGTGATGCCGGACTCCCTCAAAACTTTTGCTTCTCCTGTGTATGCGACTGCAAAATGGACTACGCCCAGACGGGCAAGATTTCGGGCAATCTCTACGGAACCATGGCCATAGGCGTCAGCCTTGACAACTGCGATAACCGGTCTTTTATCGCTGATTTTCCTGACTATTTCGAGGTTGTACTGAAGCGCGGAAAGGTCAATCTCAGCCAGCGGACCCCTATTCACCCTTGCCCTTTTCCCCGCCTCCTTTGTCACTGTCCTTTGTTACCTCTTTTTTGGGCGTGACATCGATCTCATCCGGCTCTGAAGTGGCCTTCTTGAAGTTCCTGATCGCCTGACCGACACCCTTGCCGATTTCAGGCAACCTGTTGGCTCCGAAGAGGACGAGAATTATGATAAGGATGACGATAAGCTCTGGCATTCCTAAACCGAACATGTATGACCTCCTCTTATCTTAGCGAAATGACCTTTAAAATGTCTGTAAGTCCGCGACTAGAAGAAGCCCTTTTACACGTCGCGGGCCTGATTTCCTGCACATCTTGATAGTTTATTAAAAAACAACTATTAATACAATACTCAGGTCCTTGAGCCAAAAGAATTTTTCTTGCTCAAACAAGCCGCGTTCTGGTATAAATATATAAGGGTATTTAAGGATGACTACCTGCCCTGTTGAGTGATATATGAGAAAGTTGGTCCGGCAAATTAGATCTTTTGGGAGCCCGCGTAAGGTGTCGGTGTGCATGTTGACCAGGTGTCAAAAGCCTAAAGCCACCTTTATGGCACCCACCTATCCAATAGGCGGATCTGATTTTTCA
>JBAIXS010000242.1:0-1713 GCA_037916395.1 Candidatus Sulfobium mesophilum | reverse complement strand
AATCCGTTTCAGCAGATCGGGTATTTTCCTTTGCTCAGTTGAGAGCAAAACTTGTTGATTCCTGACAACTCCCTCTCTATAACGTAGCTGATTTTTTTGGATACGTCCCTTAGTTTCATTTTCCGTTCAGTAAACACCTGTGCCAACGCCATATGAGGCTTGTCAATGGGCTTGCCTATCGTGCCAAGAAGCAGTATATAAACCTCCTTCATACCCTCCACCTCTTCATATACCATGCGGGCCATGGAATGGGCCAGGACATTGTATATCTTTCCGATATGGCTGACAGGGTTTTTCCCGGCAGCGGCTTCCGTACCCATAGGTCTGTTCATGGAGATCAGCCCGTTGACCCTGTTTCCGCGGCCCACCTGCCCGGAATCAGCATCCTCCGCTGAGGTTCCAAGGAGGCTTAGATAAACGCCATCCAGCCCCCTGCCCTTTTTATCGAGGGCATTGAAATTGAACTCAACTTCCTTAAACGCCGTATACTTTTCAAGGAACCTCCGAATGTCTTTAGAGACGAACTCCTTTCGGTCAAAATACTCTTTCTCCGATCCTATGAAGCCGGCAATAAACGGCATCGCCAGGGTCAAATCAAGCATTTTCCCTCTTCGCATCCCCATGACCTTTATATCCTCTCCCGTCTCAGGGTATTTCCTTTTGAACCGTCTTGAATTCAGATACCTTTCAAGCTCCAGGACCACAGTTTCTGTGGGACTCAGGGGATAATATCCTATGGCGGCCGACGTATCGTTGGCAGCTCTGACCTTGCCCGGCCTTCTGAATATGTCCGTCAGCTCCTCCGAACCGGGCGCAAGAACGACCCTGAATCTGACATGGGCATCGGGGTCAATAAATCTGAGCTCATCTCTTAACCATTCCTTTGCCGCTTTCACAGCAATCTCTCTGACGGGGACTTTCTTACCTCCCTCTGCGAAAGTAGCCCTGTCTCCAATAATAAGTTCCATGGGGCTGACCACCCTGCCGCCGCCAAAGGTCTTGATTGCCCGGCCCGCAGCCAGCAGTCCCTTGTCTATGTTGTGATGGAGAATGCGACCGAAGGTCTTCATATATTCTCTGCTGAGCGCGATTGATACTGCCTCCATCACAGAGTCGCAGATAAAATCAGGATGGCCCGTGCCCTTTCTTTCGACTACTTCCACAGGATTGTCCGAAATTGCACGCCCCTTGTAGGTCTCTACGACAATCATAATAAAATCATAGCAAAATGTTATCTTCGAATCTATTTCCGGGGTGCGTGCGACCTACTTGCCAGGGAATTCATAAATATAGCCTCATATTTAGTCATTGACCCGAAAATGCATCTATGTCGCCTTACTTTTCATCTTATTGGCCATCTCTTAATACAGGGAAAAACTAATCCGTCCTGGCGCTGCTTTTCTTCAGACATTTGGGACATATGCCATGGGAGAATGTAACGTTTTCCCGGTCCTTTACATATTCTTCCAGTGTCTTCCAACTCCCGTCATCATCGCGCACCTTGCTGCACCATGAGCATACGTGAAGAAGCCCCGATAATTGCTTCTTTAAAGATATATTTTCTTTCCTGATCCGTGCAATATCCAAGACCCTCTTTGTAATGATCATGAGTTCTTCAAAGTTGAAAGGTTTTGTGATATAGTCAATCGCTCCGAGTTTCATGGCATTTACCGCAGTCTCTGTCGTAGCGAATCCCGTCATCATTACGCATGG
>JBAIXS010000241.1:0-3390 GCA_037916395.1 Candidatus Sulfobium mesophilum | reverse complement strand
GAGCGAAAAACTCTTGTATTAATTCTATCGGGTTTCCGGGGATTGTCAACTTGGATAGACATGCTCATGGCGTCCGAGAAAAAGTAACGGACTGCGTTCTTTCGAGATATATTCTCGATTGCATGATAGCAAGCGCTTCTTTCGTCTTTTGAGCGCTGATGAAGCGAAAAGAAAGAAATGGTTGAAACACTGGGCTCCGAAGGAGCCTCATATAAGAATGGACCCAAGGCGGAGCCTATGATCTGTTCATTTGCAGTGCAGACAAAAGAGGCTGATAAGGCAAGGGATAAATGGGAATAAGGGAATGTTGGCTGTCGTGAACACAGTAAACACGAAAACTGTCGCCTGTCCAAAAGGGGATCGAGCGTAGCTAAAAAAGGTCGCTAACGGGTGAGCTTTTTATTGATATCCTGCACTGTCTGCTTATTGAGTAGCTTCATGAACTCGGGATTCCTCATGAGTGCGGCGATATCGCCGGCTTGCACTGCTTCTATAATTTTGGGATCACGGAGGACCTTCTGAAAATCGGGATCATTCTGCAGGGCGCTGATAGCATCCATAATCTCACTGTTACCAAGCATCTTGTTCTCAATCGACTTTACCTGGCCCCCGGCGTCGCTTGGGACGGCAGAACCCTGCAAACGGATAACGCGGATCCTGGATTTGTCGATCCGCAACGTCCCGAGCGTGGAAGACTTGACCGTATAGATGCCTCCCGACATAGAAACAACCTCTCCGGTGATAAGACTGCCATCGGTAAGCTCAATCTCCCGCGTCTCAGCGGCATTCACCACAGGAACCGTAGCAGCCAAAACCAGCAATACCAGGATAACCGACATAACGCAACCGCAGATTGACTTGGCAGTGCCGCCACAAAGACAACGGACAGACGAGGAAAAATTGGCAGTCATTTGCCTCTTACGCATAACTTAATCTATTCATAAGATGAACATGTTGTCAAGATAACTTTGACTCTAACCAGCGGAGCCGGTTCCATCTTCATTGAGGGGTGCCCTCGAAAATAGTTCTATGTCCCATTTGGGGTGCTAAAAATCGAGTCCTTATCCAGACAAATCTGAAGGGCAGCATTCAGTTCATCAAGCGAGATGGGCTTTCTTAGTATGCACGCATCCTTCCGTCTTAATTCCTGTTCGACTTCGGCAGTGACAAATGCAGAACAGACTATCACTTTTGGTTTCCTTCCCCTTTTATCCGCCTTTCCCAGGAGTTCCGTACCGGCTTCGCCAGGCATTCTAAGGTCAGTAACAAGAACATCCACCGTCGCTGAGCGGAGTTTTGCCGATGCATCCTCGACATTCTCGGCGGTCATCACTTCATGCCCATCCTTCTTAAGCGTCCTGCCAAGATACCATTGGACGAGTTGTTCATCATCCACAACAAGTATTTTCATGTTTCGATTTCTCGTATCTTCTGACAAATTCTTTCAGTTCCTTATAGGAAGTGGACTTAACTATAAAAGCGTCCGCTTCATCTGGCAAAGTCAAGGCGTTTTTGTCGTAGCCAGTAAATATCGCTACCGGCACTTCCAGGCTTCTCTCCTTCATCTTCTTTAGTAGTGTTATTCCATCCATGCCGGGCATCTTGACATCGACTATCGCAAGATCGGGGTTTTCACTCTCAAGAAGTTCTATGCCTTCCCGGGCATCGGAGGCTGTAATCACTTCCCATCGCTCATCTCTTAGCTCTAATTTGGTCAATAAGAGGTGAATTTCTTCATCATCAACGATCAAAATCTTCATGCCTTATGCCTTTTGACGATTACTAAATGCAATATAAAACATTGACCCTTTCCCGGTTGTCCCTTCAGCCGTAATATCGCCTCATAAACGCCACCCATTCTCCTTATGCCGCAAGCACGGGGCTATGCGCCAGTAACCCAAGAAAAATAATCAAATGACTCAAATTAGCAAATCACCGGGGATCAAGACTGTAAAACTTCCCTCTTTCGCCCACCTTCTTGTATTTTCCAAAGGGGATCCCACGGAAAAAAGAAAATTCTATCATCAGTGTAAGAAATAGGGTTGGACATTACTATCAGCAAAAGGCTGATATTATTGTCAGCCTTTGTCCGACGTCCGGCGTTGAAACAGATTATTTAAAACAAGAAACAGTATTTGTCATCGCATCGTTTCGATAGGAAGCCGTCAACTGTTCAGATTCGTAATACCTATGAGCAGCTCATTTCATATTTCCTTCACAATAAGTGCATATTCTGACGCTTATATCAGCAGATAGTGAAGCGTAGTCTGGTTTGCCTAACCTTGAGAGGGAATATTGAAATGATAGAGAGAATATGCGCGGTTGGTGACATCCACGGCAGATTTGACCTGCTGACAGACATGGTAGAAAGGCAGATTAATTTTAATCCGGAGAAGGATAAGGTTATTTTTCTCGGAGATGTGATAGACCGCGGGCCTAACACCAGGGAAGTGGTCAACTATCTTCAGCAGCTGAAGGAGACATATCCGCATAACATTGTCCTCCTTATGGGCAACCATGAGGACATGGCGCTTGCATATATAACGCAGAAAGAGGACGCCACAGTTGAAGAAATGATGTATGCATATCAGTGGAAGCTTAACGGGGGGGATGCGACCCTCCGCAGCTTTGAGGGAATAGGGAATTGCAGAAAGGTTCTTGTCCCCTTCATCAATTCACTTGACCTATACCATCAGGAGGACGATTTCATCTTCGTCCATGCAGGACTTCCTGAGAAGCTTAAACACATCAAAAAAGTAGATAGCCAAGATGTAATTTGGGACAGAGACCTTAAGTACCGGGGCAATTTAAACCTTGTCGTGGGTCATAACATTGTTACCCGGGTAACAAAGGTCGGAAAATACACAATGATTGACACAGGGGCATTCATGACAGGCGTTTTGACCGCCTATGACATCCTGAGCGACAAGATTTATCAGAGCAGATATGGGAAAGAAATGAGGGATCTAAATGCCGGATGTCATTTTCACTCTTACAACATCGCATTGTTATAAAATGGAGGGACCAATGAAAGCAATAACCACAGCCACATTGAGCCTGAAGAGTTCCGGGGAAGTCGTCGGCGAAATCGAAAATCAAAACGGCAAGGTAGTTTCCTCGAGACGCTTCGGCGTAATGACGGAGGACGAATTTCTGAAATGCGTGAAACTGGTGGAGAAGGCATTACTAGAGATGCCAAGAGCTTCCGTTGACTGGTGGTAGGTTCATTGCAAAGTGCAGGGTTAAGGCGGAGCAGTGCGGCCCATTAACCGTTAATTTATTTTGTAGAGAGTGACAGATAGTTGTCGGCACATAGAGAATGACGGGGAAAAATGGACTTGGATGAAATTTACAAAAAAATGCCTCAGGTCGATATCCCATGGAATATCG
>JBAIXS010000240.1:0-38095 GCA_037916395.1 Candidatus Sulfobium mesophilum | reverse complement strand
GTGGCGGTAGGGGGAGTCGCCAATGCCATCAATCTGGACAGCCCGACGACCCTCAATATGGAGAGGCTGTACTACATGAAGACACTGATAGACAAGGTTGGCGACTTTGTCGAGAATGTTCTTCTGGTAGATACCGCGGCGGTAGCTGCTTTCTACGCAGAATGGACGAAGTACGGCTCTGGCGTGATGAACTATCTTTCGGTCCCAGATATGCCGATGGATACGAAGGGCACGACCTTCGCACTCCCGGGCGGCTATATCCCTGACGGAGATGTAAGTAAATTCCAGGCTATAAAGAGTTATCAGGACCCGTTCTTCCGTGATAATGTCAAGGAGAGCATCAAACACTCCTGGTACGACGGAGACTGGGACCGCCACCCGTATGAGGAAGATACGGCGCCGAAATATACTGATTTTCAGGATAAGGGAAAATATTCCTGGGTTAAGTCTCCTACTTTCAAGGGTAAACCTGCCCAGGTGGGACCATTGGCGAATGTCCTTTGTATGTTTGCTGCCGGCCACGAACCGACAAAAAAATATGCGACTAAAATGCTTGATACCATCAGCGCCCTGGCAGGTGCAAAGGTCGGGATACCGGCTCTCCATTCGACCATCGGCAGGATCGGCGCCCGGTCGATCAGATGCGCCGTTCTCTATGACGCTCTAAAGGCGCAATGGCAGGCACTCGTGGAGAATATCTCTAAAGGTGATGTTAAGACCTTTAACCACCCTTCCTTCCCGGCTGGGGAGCAGAGGGGATATGGCTTTCATGAGGCCCCCAGGGGCGCTCTGTCTCATTGGATAGTCATAAATAACGGAACGATAAAGAATTATCAGGCTGTTGTCCCTTCGACCTGGAATGCGGGGCCGAGAAACAGTCAGGATGCAATGGGGCCTTATGAGGCGTCTCTTGTTGGAAACCCGGTGGCAGACGCCGAGAAGCCGCTCGAAGTTTTGCGGACGGTACATTCATTCGATCCGTGTCTTGCATGTGCCATACATATGGTAGACAAGACAAGTAACGAGATTGTGAAAGTAAAAGCGGTCTGAAGACAGTATGAACATTCTCGTGCTCGGAATAGGGAACGTCCTGATGATGGACGACAGTGTGGGTGTGCGTGCGATTGAGGAACTCCAGAGACGATATCAGTTTCCCGACGGAGTCGAACTCCTTGACGGCGGCACATCGGGCATCGAACTTCTTGGGCATATATCAGGCCGCGACAATTTGATCATAATCGATGCGCTGAAGTCCGGGCATCCCCCGGGGACTATCGTAAGGGCGGAAGGCGAGGATGTTCCGGCAAGGTTCATGACCAGGATATCACCCCATCAGCTGGGGCTTTCCGATGTACTTGCTGCTGCAACCATTTCCGGGCAACTCCCGAAGAACCTGCTGCTTTTCGGGGTAGAACCTAAAACTATCGAACTAGGCCTTGGCCTCAGTGATGAGGTCAGGGCCAGTTTCGATAAACTGCTGGATACGGTGGTGATGGAGCTAAGACGCATCGGCTGCGCCATAGAACCGGCCGTCACAGCACCATCCGGAAGCACTCTCTGGGAGCCGCAAACTTAAAGGCTGATGTAGCGGCTCCTCAGTTTCTTTTGCCCGGGAAGATTTCCCGCCTCGTAATAAAAGAGTATCAACTCAAGTGAGGGAACGGTTGATGCTCTTGTTGCTTGCGCCTCGTTCTATAAGGATGCATGATTTTTCTGAGACAATCGGGATATAATACTTAAGTATGAGAATTCTGCTAGTGGAAGATGAACAAAATGTTGCCTCCTTTCTTAAAAAGGGACTTGAGGAGGAATTTTATACTGTCGACGTCGCTGAGTCCGGTGGAGACGGACTGGCCATGGCGACGTCGAAGGAATATGACTGCGTCATACTTGATGTCATGCTGCCGGAGATGAGCGGTATCGAGATATGTAAAAGGCTGAGAAGCACCAATGTGAAGACACCCATACTTATGCTGACGGCCCTTGATTCTATAGGAAGCAAAGTTGAAGGCCTTGAAAGCGGAGCAGACGATTACCTCACTAAACCCTTTGCCTTTTCTGAACTTCTTGCAAGGATAAGAGCCCTGTTAAGGAGAGCGCCTGATTCGCTGAGTGAACTTACTATGAACGACCTTCGCATGGATCTTCTTTCAAGAAGGGTTTTCAGAGGCGAACAGGAAATAATACTTACACAAAAGGGTTTTGCTATTCTTGAGTATTTCTTAAGAAACAAGGGCAGGGTGCTATCAAGGACTCAGATTATCGAGAACATTTGGGGCTATAATTTTGATCCCAACACGAACGTAGTTGATGTTCATATAAAGTTTCTCCGGGAAAAGATCGACAAAGATTTCAAAACGAAGCTGATTCATACCGTAAGGGGGTCTGGCTACGTACTGAAGGCCGAAGATGATAGTCAGGACCTTTAGGCTCCGGCTTACAATAATCTATACACTGGTCGTTGCGGCTATTTTGTCTTCATTTGGGACGGCCATTTATTTCCAGTACAAACATAATCTCTCAGAAAAAATTGACAGCTACCTGATAAGAGAGGCCAAGGAGGAGATACTTGCAGAGACCGGTTCAAAGCAAGGCGCAAAGAGCCGTCAGGTCATACAGAGATTCGGGGAAGAGTTTTATGAGATAATCGACAACAGAGGACAGGTGCTGATTACGTCACTGAGTGTCGAAAGGCAGCAGTGGCCCCTTAACAGTGAGAGGATGATGAGAACTTTTAAGGGGACTCCGCAGTTCCTTACCGTTAACCTCAAAGGCGTCAACTACAGAACCCTTTACTATCCGATCAACAGTGAAAAGATATTGAGGATAGTCCTTTCCTTGGAAGAAATCGATGATAGCATAAAGGGCGTCAGAAACCTCTTTCTCCTTTCCCTGCCTTTCGTCATAACGATATCTTTTGCTGCAAGCTGGTTTCTGTCGGGCAAGGCGTTGGCGCCAATTGTAAAGATCAGACAACTGGCAAGTCACGTGCGTGAGGGAAGACTCGGCAAAAGGATAGAGATGGAATCAAAGGGCAGGGAGATCCAGGACCTGGTGGTCATCTTTAATGATATGCTGGATGGCATCCAGCAATCCGTCGAGGCGCAAAAGCGCTTTACTGCGGCGGTATCGCATGAAGTAAGGTCGCCGCTGACATCGCTCAGAGGCAATATTGAGGTCGCGCTCAGAAAGAAAAGAACTACGGAAGAATATGAGGATCTTCTTAAGACCAATCTTTCCGACATAATAAGGCTTTCGAGGATAACGGACAATCTACTGTTTTTTACGAAGGCCGACAACAATATCATCGAATTAAGAAAACAGTGGTTTGAAGTGTCGCATCTGCTCCGAAATATTGCTGAACGACTCAAACACAGGGCCATATCAGCCGGGATCACTATCTTCGAATCCTATGAGGATGGGCTGGAAATGCACGGGGATTTCGATCTTCTCGAGCAGGCATTGTCTAACATAATCGAGAATGCCATAAATTACACGCCATCCGGCGGCACTATAGCAGTGAATTCGAAAAAGGAAAATAACAGGATCATAATTTCGATCAACGACACGGGCATTGGAATCCCCGAAGAAGAAATCCCTCATCTGTTCGAAAGGTTTTACAGAGTCAATAAAGAGCGATCGAGGAAGTCGGGAGGTACGGGTCTCGGGCTTTCGATAACAGAGTGGGTTGTGCAGGCACATGACGGCAATATTGCGGTGAAGAGCGCTCCCGGCGTTGGAAGTGAATTCATCACATCGTTCCCGGTCGCCTCGGATTAAGGATCAAGTCTCTTATTCGGCTACCGCGTTTTCCAGAGTGGGCGCCAGTCCGCTGATTAGGTCAATCATCTGCTCTTTCGTCGAGGCACGAAAAGCCTTTTCCCTGAGAGGCTTTACGCCATTTAGGTGCTTCGTATACCAAGAAAAGAATTTTCGGAAGAGCATAGTGCCAGTCATTTCACCGTAATACTCACAACACATGATAAGATGGTCTGTCATAGTGTCAACGACGTCCTCGATGTTTGGTCTGGCGCCAGGGGTCCCATTTTTCAGGAACTCCTCTGTTGCTCTGAATATCCATGGATTTCCGAGCGCCCCTCGAGCAATAGTAACTCCGTCACAGGCCGTTTCGTCAAAGAGCTTCTTTATCAAAACGGGCGAAAATGCGTCTCCGCTTGCTACAACCGGAATACCGGTTGCTGCCTTTACTTCCGCTATGATGCGATAGTCTACCGCTCCTGCGTACCTCTGAGACCTGGTCCTTCCGTGTATAAAAAGGGCCTCTATGCCGGCGTCACAGGCATAAAGGGCCACATCTCTCGCATTGACCGATTCGTCATCCCAGCCAGAGCGTATCTTGAGTGTAACCGGAAGCGGCGACTGTCCTACCAATGCCTTAAGAAGCTCCCTCAATTTTGCGGGATTTTTCATCAACGCAGCCCCTTCACCCTTGCGAACAACTTTGTCAACAGGACAGGCGGCGTTTACGTTGATCATGTCAAAATTTTCCAATGGCAGCATATCCAGCGCACGCTTCATCACTTCAATATCGTCCCCAAGAAGCTGCACCCCAAGGGGTCTGTCGGCCGGGACGCTAGTCAGCAGCTTCATCGTATTTTCATTTTGATAGAGCAGGGCGCGGGCGCTGATCATCTCCAAAAAGGCAAACCCACAGCCAAAGGAGCGGTTTATCATCCTGAATGGAAGGTCGCTTATACCCGCCAAAGGCGCAAGCATCAAAGACGTGAATTCTTTTGTGCCGATTCTTAATCTCACGTTATATTGTACAAAAAAAGCTGGCGGCTTTCCTGTTAATTGGATTCCATGCAAATATGATCCATCTACCTGCTGTTTATTGTCTTAGGAAAGTTGTTATAATGATGAGGAATAAGCGACGTAAGAAAAGGTGAGATATGGGCGGCATAATTAACTATGAATGCACGGAATGCGGCTGTGAAATTATCGTGACCGGCGCTGAGGACTCACAGATGCGGCCGATTTATTGTTGCGGAGGAGAAGTCGCTAAAATCTCTTCGTCGTTGAGGCAGACCGAATCGAAAAAGGCCAGGAAAAAAACGGTAACGCGGACGAAGAAAGAGGCGGCAAGGAAGACTTGGGTGCCGAGTAAGAGTTCAGGAAGGTAGGACGTTATGTGCGGCGGGTGTTTCCCTGATGATATCATCGTTTGCCCGGCATGCAAGAGGGACGACGAAGGATACAAGGCCGGCGATTCGGACTCTCCTTTTGTGCTTGAAGGAAGCGGACAGCTGAGGTGTCTATGCGGGCATTTGTTTGATCCTGCGAAAGAGGGAATATATGTCACAGGACATTCGTGATGCAGAAAGGCTGCTTTCAGCGTATAGGTTATGGGGACTTGCCGCGGTACTTTTTTTTGTTATGTTTCTCACGTCGGTTTTTACTGTAATGTCAATTCCAGGGTCGAATCTCCTTATGTTCAGCCTGCCCCTTTGCTTCGGTTTTTTATGGATAGGAACGACTTCTTTAAGCCGGCATTGTCTTGTTCAACTGAAACAATGCATGGGCAAAAAGGTGAGCCTCTTTGAGTTTGTCTTGACGCAGTTTGTTTTCGCTCTTTTTCCCCTCATCTATCGTGAGTTAAAGAAGGAAGTGGCATTTCATGAAAGCCTCTTGCGGCAGTGAGGAAGGATTGGCGCGAGGTTGACTCACTAATTGCCCAGCAGTTCTTCTATTGTAATAACTACAGATTCCCCCAGAGACGCAAGATTATATCCGCCTTCAAGACAAAAGATGTAAGGTATGTCATTTCGACAGCTTATTATAGACCTGACGATATTCCTGATTCCCTCATTCGTTACTCTGAGTCCGGCCAGCGGATCGGTCGCAAGAAGATCATATCCGGCAGACACAAAAACGATGTCAGGAGAAAAATCCTTTACCAGCGGCGGAAGAAAATCGTGAAAAGCGACAAAATATTCCTTGTCACCCGATCCGTGGCGCATGGGGATATTGCAGGTAAAACCCTTTCCCCTTCCTTTCCCCCGCTCCGAATCACTCCCCGTGCCCGGATAATGCGGGTACTGGTGGGTGCTGAAATAAAAGATTGAATCATCTTCTTCAAATATGTGCTGTGTCCCGTTTCCGTGGTGCACGTCAAAATCTATTACAAAGACCCTTGCATAGCCGGCTTTTTGAGCATGTCGGGCGCCTATCGCCACATTATTAAAAATGCAAAAACCCATGGCCCGGTTTGCCTCCGCATGGTGACCCGGTGGTCTCACAGCACAAAATGCCCCGTCAAGCTGTCCCTCTCTGCATCTGTCGACTGCATTTGTTACAGCGCCTGCGGCAAAAAAGGCCGCCTCCACGGAGTCGGGTGATACATAAGTATCGGGATCGTAGTAACCCGTAAAGTTGATTACCTTCTCATAATAGGAGGGGGTATGCACCATGAGGATATCTTCACGCGTTGCCTTTGATGGTGAAAGGTGAATAAGCCTCTTCCATAAGTCCACCTTTTTCAGTGCATCTATTATAGCGATAAGTCTGTCTTTTGACTCAGGATGGCCGGGGGGAGTTTCATGGCGGAGAAATATGTCGTCATAAACAAAACCAATCTTCTTCATGGATATTCAATTGTATCATGCACACCTGGAAAAATGCATTTCCCCTGCTACGGGATTGCAAGCCGCACTGAGACATATTAAGATGAAATAACTAAGGCACACTCTCACTTGGTATATAAGATCAGGACGAGAGTATTGGCGGACTCGGAGAGAAAGCAACGACATGACAATTTTATCAGCTGTACTTGGAGCAGCCCTAATACTTATTGTTCTCTGGGACGTCTTTGAGACAATTATCCTGCCACGCAGAGTAACCCGTAAATATCGTCTGACCCGCCTGTTTTATCGCTATACATGGATTATTTGGAATTTCGGAAGAAGGATTTTTTCATCAGCAAGACGGCAGGAAACTTATATGGCCTTTTATGGCCCGCTGTCGGTCATTATTCTTCTTACCGTATGGGCGCTCGGTATAATTCTGGGTTTTGCTTTTTTGCTTTCGGCTGCCGGTTCTCCAATAAAAACACCTGAGGGAAGCAGAAGCTTTTTTGCGAATTTCTATTTTAGCGGCACGACTTTTTTCACTCTTGGATTAGGTGATGTCATACCGCTTTCTGCGTTCGTAAGAATGTGCGTGGTAGCTGAGGCCGGATTGGGTCTCGGTCTGCTTGCGATAGTGATCAGCTATCTGCCGGCCCTTAATCAGTCTTTTTCCAGACGCGAAGTCAACATATCTCTTCTGGACGCGCGTGCAGGTTCTCCTCCCAGCGCTCTTGAACTCTTGCGGCGCAGATGCCATGACCCGGAGGGAATGCAGACGCTTCTTCAATACCTGGGCGAATGGGAACACTGGGCGGCTGATCTGATGGAAAGTCACCTTTCGTATCCGGTGCTCGCTTACTTCCGGTCTCAGCATGACAATCAGTCATGGCTGGCTGCACTTACGACAATGCTTGACACCAGCGCATTTGTGATCGTTGGAATTAAAGGCCCGTGCGAACGACAGGCACGGCTGACATTTGCGATTGCGAGACACACCGTAGTCGATCTTTCCCTGATTTTTTTCAGTCCTCCGTCAAAAAGCAGGCGTGAGCGTCTGTCACACGAGGATTTTATGAAATTCATTGGAGAGCTTCAATCGGCTGGACTGCCAATTAGGGATGATGGAAAGATTGAGGATGAACTTTCCGAATTGCGCAGATTGTATGAGCCCTATGTACGCTCGCTCTCCAGTCACCTTCGCCTTTCTGTTCCTCCCTGGGTTCCGAAGGAATCATTGAGGGATAACTGGCAGATCAGCGCCTGGGAAAAAGGTAAGGAGACTGATAAAGGAGAGGGCTGGCATTTTTGAAAAGAACCGATTATCCCGCTAAAAAGAGAGGGCAGGGGGAAGCCCTGCCCTCTCAAGTCTTCAGTCACAAATACTAGAATAATCCGCTGACCTTTCCCGTATTGACATCCACGTCGACCCTTCTGAAGGCCGGGTTGGAACTCGTTCCGGGCATCAGACTGATCGTACCGGCGCAAGGGCAAAGGAACTTGGCCCCTGAGTAGATCAGGACGTCCCTTATAGGAAGGATCCAGTCTTTTGGCACTCCCTTAAGCGTGGGGTCGTGTGTAAGACTAAGATGCGTTTTGACCATCATGGTCGCAAAGTCAGCATATTTGGGATCGTTTTCAAGCATTTTAGCCTTTGCCTCGGCATCAGGCAGCCACGACACCCCGGCAGCACCATATACTTCCTTTGCTATGAGGGCCACTCTGTCTCTCAGTTTCATCTCGAGAGGATAGAGATATTTGAAGTCGTTTTTTTCATTGCAGGCATCGATAACAGCATCCGCCAGCTCAAGAGCGCCGTCGCCGCCCTTAAGCCAGTGCTGGGACTCCGCGCACCTGGCGCCGGCTGCTTCGGCCGCTTTCTTTACAACCGCAACCTCCGCATCAGTGTCGGTATAGAAACGGTTAACACAGACCACCGGGTTAATGCCTGACTTCCTGATGACATTTATCATATGGACCATGTTTGCGCAGCCTTTTTCGACCAGGGCTATATTCTCCTTTGTATACTCGTCAGGCAGGGGCTTTCCGGCAACTACCTTGGGCCCTCCGCCATGCATCTTCAATGCCCTGACAGTGGCTGTAAGGACAGATACGTGCGGCTTGAGACCGCTGAACCGGCACTTCACGTTCCAGAATTTTTCGAAACCGATATCTGCCGCAAAGCCTGACTCAGTAACGTGGTAGTCAAAGAGCTTCAGACCCACGCGGTCGGCTATTATCGAAGATTGGCCCACTGCTATATTGGCAAAGGGCCCCGCATGGACGAAGCAGGGGTTGTATTCGGCTGTGCACATTAGGGTCGGATTAATGGTATTACGCATAAACGCGGTCATGGCGTTGCCAACCTCGAGATCACCGGTCGTGACAGGGTTGCCGCTTTTATCGAAGGCAACTGTTATGTTGTTGAGGCGTTTTTTCAGATCGGCCAGATCGTTAGCTACAGAAAGTATTGCCATGCACTCAGAGCCCACGGCAATGCCGAACTTAGACTGCATCATGAATCCGTCCTGGCGGCCGCCTATGCCTATGATGATATTACGGAGGCTCTGAGCACAGAAATCCATTATCCATCCCATTTCGATGCGCGTGGGGTCAATATCGAGCCTTTTCATCTTAGTCAGGCGAGCAAGCTGCTCATCGTTATAATTGCGCTCGTGCTGCATCCGGGCGGTAAGGGCGACCATTGCCAGGTTATGCGCGTTCATAATGTCGTTGATGTCGCCAGTGAGTCCCAGTGAGAACTCCGTCATAGGGATCAGCAGCGAGTTGCCTCCGCCAGCCGCTGTTCCCTTCACATTCATGGTGGGGCCTCCAGAAGGCTGTCGCAGCGCCCCGCCCACATTTACTCCGCGCTTGCCGAGGCCTTCCATCAGGCCGCATGATGTAGTGCTCTTGCCTTCACCCAGGGGCGTTGGGGTAATGGCTGTTACCTCAATGTACTTGCCGTCGGGCTTGTCTTTAAGGCGGTTGATGATCTTGAGGAAGTCGACCTTGGAGAGTCGACCCATCGGAAGCATCTCGTCTTTCTGCAAACCCAGCTTGTCTCGCCACTGCTCGGGGGTCGGCATGTTCTTTTCAGCTTCTTCTGAAATTTGCCAGTCGGCCAACTTCGTTGCATCATACGACATAGAAGTTCCTCCTTTAGCTGCATGATATTTTTTCCAGCGGACAAGGCCGCCAGGACAAGAGACTAGTACTTCTTATGAAATAATAAGAAAAAATAATGGCTATTGCAAGAAGAAAGAGTGACTCCTGAAGACATACTGAATGACAAGAATATCGTCCCTGCGGAGTGATAGGAGTTTCCTCTTCTTTTCCTTCGCTTTTTGTTGATATTTCCTAAGACTTTTTCCATCAAAATCCTTTATCATAGATACGGATTTGGAAGTTATCACATCTAAAGAAACACTGTCAAGAAAAACGGTATTTTGAATTCATTAATAATATTAATAGAAATATTGTGCCCTTATCAGCAAACACTGTATTATGAAGGATCAATTAAATGCCGGTAGTGGTAGCGGAGGAAAATAAATGCTAAGAGTAAAGTCAGCGCTGGTTGTTTTTTTTGTCATCCTGGCCGCGTCTGCTCAGGCCAGTATTTTGCTCGATAAGGTGGTGGCTGTTGTTAACCAGGAGGTCATAACATGGAGCGAATTGTACAGGTCCATGGAGGCAGACGCCGCCCCGCAGGTAAAGGAAATGAAAGAGAATGAGCGGCGGCAGATCTTTAAGGATAACGAGTTATCTTTTCTTGACACGCTCATAAACGTAAAACTCCAGTTGCAGGAGGCCAAAAACTTAGGGATCAACGCGACAGACGAAGAAATCAAAGAGGGCATCGACAATATTAAGAAGAAATACTCTATGACAGAGTCAGCCTTCCTGGACTCCCTGAAGAAAGAGGGGTATACCCTTGATGAATACAAAAAAAGGCTTCGCGAGCAGATCATTATCAGCAAGGCCGTTAATCTGCAGATTCGAAGCAAGATCCTGGTGACCGATGCAGACGTTAAGAAGTTTCTGGATGAGAACAAGGAGTTCTCAGACTCGGGCTCGGGGTACAGACTAAGACAGATATTCTTTAAAGCGCCGAAGAATAATGCAGATAGGAACCTTGTTGAAGAAAAGGCAGCCGCAGTAATCAAGAAGCTCAAGGAAGGCGCAAACTTTAGTGATCTGGCCAGGCAGTATTCTGAAGACACCTCCGCTTCCTCAGGCGGAGATCTGGGACTGGTGAGAACAAATCAGATCGCCAGGGAGTTTATAGAAGCTGTTTCAACCTTGAAACCCGGCGAGGTAAGTAATCCTTTCTGGACTGCAGGGGGTCTGCATATTGTCCAGCTCAATGAAATAATAGGGCCGAAAACCTCCGAGGAAATTAAAGAGGAAGCAAGGACTGCTATCATTAATAAAGCTTTTGCCGAACGCTATGCTGCCTGGATAAAAGCTCTTCGGGAGAAGGCCTACATAGAAGTCAGGCTCTGACCGCAGTCGCTCCAGCTTTATATTCTTGAGCATTAGACAAACTTGATGTTATTAATGCTATCAGTTATTTTTATGAGAAATAAGGAGTGATTGTATGGACAATCTTAATATAGGAGTCCTGGCCTCAGGACGGGGTTCAAATTTCCAGTCGATTATAGACGCTGTCGGGAGCGGATATATAAAAGCAACTGTGCGCGTTCTTATAACTGATAATGCTGATGCCTTTGCTGTAGAAAGAGCTAAAAAACATCATATAGAACACATCATCATGAGCCCAAAGCAATTTATTTCGAAAGATCTCTATTTTGAAAAGATTGCCGACGAACTTAAAAGCAGGGGCGTAGGACTTGTAGTGCTGGCCGGTTTCATGCGTATCGTGGGAAAGCCTCTGATCGACGCTTTTAGAAACCGGATTATGAATATTCACCCGGCTCTTCTGCCGGCATTTCCGGGGTTGCATGGACAGAAGCAGGCGCAGGAATATGCTGTAAAAATATCAGGCTGCACCGTTCATTTCGTTGACGAAGGAATGGACACAGGACCGATAATTATTCAGGCTGCTGTGCCGGTCAGAGACGACGACACTGAAGAATCTTTGTCAGCCAGAATTCTTAAGTTCGAACACCGGATTTATCCCGAGGCGGTCAGGCTTTTTTCAGAGGGCAGGATTAGGGTAGCCGGTCGAAAAGTGGAAATAGAAGGAGCCGTTGCAGCTGACGAAGCCCTTATAAATCCCCCTCTGCCGAGATAGTTTCTTCAGCCGCGTACTTCTTCATTACCGGCAGGAACTCCTTCGATGACAAGGCTCTTATCAGCCGGCGACTTTTTTTTGTCCAGCCTTTTTTTGAGAAGGTCCCTCGCGTCGGTGAAGAATCTGAGGAACATATCGTTTCTGTAATCATAATATGTATAGGGAAGGGGGTTGAACCTCCCTTTCTGATAAAAAAGCTCGAGTTCACAGAAGACTCCCTTACCAAGGTATATACGATGCGAATAATTTTTTCTCGAGGCAAGGACTACCTTGGCAAGTGACATATAGCCAGGGTCAAGATTGATCCGTCTCTTTCCGTCCACGGTAAAACTTTTTTCAATTTCAACTGCGGAGAGCTTGGCTTCCACAAGAGACCCACTGTCTACTATGGGCTCAAAGAAAATGAAACTGCGCAATAGGGGGGCGCCCAACTCAGCGTTGTAATAAGAGCTGTAGTCCCACGGCAGGAGCGGGCTCTGATAAAAAGCTCGTCCGAACACATCACGAAGTCTTGGAATGGCGGCTTCAAAAATTTCCCGGCATGAAAAAAGCGAGGCAATGAAGATAACTGCATACTCGGGATAATTCCGGCGCATGTCTGACGCTTCAGAAAAGCGTTTTGATGCGGTTCTTCTCATCCTGGGCATTCCAGTCTGCCCCGCCAATCACGCGCACAGCCAACAGCCCCTTCTTGTCGGTTATATACGTCTCAGGCACGCCAGTCACGCCGTAATTGCGCGCAGCGCTGCCCCCAGGGTCAACATATACAGGAAAAGTGTAACCCATGGATTTCATGTATCTGAACGCATTTTCGGGGCTGTCCTTATAAAGAATTGTGATCATGATGAAATCGCTATTGGATGACATCTCCCTGAAAAGGGCCTCGATTGACGGCATCTCTTCCTTGCACGGCTGACACCATGATGCCCAAAAATTGACAAAGATTACCTTGTTCTTAAGATCTGATGAAGAAAGCCTCCTGCCGCTTATTGCATCATCCACTTCAAAACGGGGCGACGTCCGCTCCTTTTTTCCATCATTATCGCCACTGATATTAAAAAAAAGAAAGGCCGCACCGGCTAACAGCAGGGCGGCCAAAATGATTGTTTTATATTTCACGAACGGTCAGTTTACCCCTGTAAGAAGGGACGCCTCCTCTACAGAGATGAACACCGGCGCATCCGCTTCCAGGAGGACCTTGATTTTATTGGCTCCTTTGAACCTGCCTTTAAGTATCTCTTCGGAAAGCGGGTCCTCGATGACTTTCTGGACAGCCCTGCGCATAGGTCTGGCGCCGTAGGCAGGTTTGTAGTACTGCTCCAGAATCCATTCCTTAATTTCCTGGGACACCTCTATTACAAGTTCCTGTTCAATTAGTTGTCTGTTCGTCTCCTCTATCAGAAGATCGATTATAGATATGAGGTGTCCTTTGTCAAGAGGGTGGAAGACTACAATCTCATCAATGCGGTTGAGGAATTCCGGATTAAAGGTTTTTTTCAACTCGCTCAGCACGTTGTCCTTTATATTTTCATATAGCTCACCGGACTGACTGCGCTGAAATCCAAGAGGCGTAGACTTCTCAATAATCCTCGCGCCGACGTTAGATGTCATGATTATCACGGCATTTCTGAAGTCGACTTTCCTGCCGAAACTGTCAGTGAGAACCCCTTCATCCAGCACCTGAAGCAATATGTTAAATACATCCGGATGAGCCTTTTCGATCTCATCGAAGAGAATTACCGAGTAAGGTTTCTTGCGGACCTTTTCAGTCAGCTGTCCTCCCTCCTCATAGCCTACGTATCCGGGAGGAGCACCGGTAAGCTTCGACACATTAAAGCGCTCCATATATTCGGACATATCAATCTTGATAAGCGCACTCTCATCGTTAAAAAGAAAACTTGCAAGAGCTTTTGCAAGCTCAGTTTTGCCGACACCCGTAGGTCCAAGGAAGAAGAATGAGCCGATCGGTTTCTTATTGCTCTTCAGGCCCGCTCTGGACCTTCTTAAAGCTTTTGAAACGACCCTCACAGCTTCCTCCTGGGCAATGATGCGCCTGTGAAGCTCATCTTCCATTCTAAGAAGCTTCTCAGATTCCTTCTCCTCTATTTTTACAATAGGAATGCCCGTCATTTTCGATACCGTATATGCAACGTCGTCTTCATCGATTACCGGAATTTCCTTGTTCAGATCTTCGCGCCATTTTTTCTGCATCTGCTCGTAAATTTTCTTCGTCTTTTCTTCCTCGGTCCTGACAGAGGAAGCCTTCTCCATGTCGTGCAGCTTGACATACAGATTTTTCTCCTTGGTAAGCCTGTTCATCCTGAATTCCAATTCTTTCATTTCGGTCGGGGGAGTAAACCTCTTCAGCTTTATCCTTGAGCCTGTTTCATCCAAAACGTCTATCGCCTTGTCAGGAAGGAACCTGTCGGGAATATATCGGTCAGAAAGCTTAGCAGAAGCGTTTATCGCCTCAGGACTGATCTTGACTCTGTGATGTGCCTCATACCTTGAACGCAATCCCGTAAGAATTTCGATCGTGTCGTTGACATCCGGCGGCTGGATATAGATGGGCTGGAACCTTCTCTCCAAGGCCCTGTCCTTTTCGATGTATTTCCGGTACTCATCTGGTGTCGTGGCACCTATACATTGTATTTCTCCACGTGACAGGGCGGGCTTTAGCATACTGGAAGCGTCTATGGACCCTTCAGCCGCCCCGGCCCCTATGAGCGTGTGAAGTTCATCGATAAACAGGATAATATTGTCTATCTGAACTATCTCCTTCATCACTATCTTCAGCCGCTCCTCGAACTGCCCGCGATATTTGGTGCCGGCAATGAGCGCACCGAGATCCAGAGATATGATCCTCTTGCCTACAAGGCTTTCGGGTACGTCGCCTGCCACTATCCTCTGGCAAAGACCTTCGACAATAGCTGTCTTGCCGACGCCGGGCTCACCCACGATCGCCGGGTTGTTCTTTATCCTACGGCCAAGTACCTGGAGCACCCTTTCGATTTCGTCCTCCCTGCCGATTACAGGATCGAGACGGTTCTCCTTAGCCATAAGGGTCAGGTCCCTTCCAAATTCATCAAGCGCTGGAGTTGCGCTTCTTTTTTCCCGCATATTTGTATAGGACTTCATCGAAAGGTTTATAGTCAACTGTCTGGCTCCGAGGAGGTTTGCGCCGAGATTCCTCAGTATTTTGCCGGCGATCCCTTCATCTTCCCTGATAAGCCCAAGGAGAAGATGTTCACTTCCTATATAGTTATGCCCGAGAAGCCTGGCTTCCTCAACGGCCAGTTCAAGCACTTTTTTGGCCCTGGGCGTAAAAGGTATGTCCCCGAAAGTCAATAAATTCATGCCCGCGGGCAGATTCCTCTCGATCTCCATCCTCAGTTCTTCTACTGTAAGCCCCATTTTCTTCAATATTGCAACGGGAAGACCGTCGTCCTCTCTCAAAATAGCCAGCAGGAGATGTTCCGTGCCGAGATAATCATTCTGGCGCTTCTCGGCCTCTTCCTTCGCAAAAATTATTACTTTTCTGCCCCGTTCCGTAAATTTCTCAAACATTATAAACTCCTTTTCAGAGCCTCATGGTTCCTAATAAAATATTACTTTCTTTAGGGGGTCAAAGTCAATAAATGGGTTAAACATCCGGGGTACAACAGGGCGAAATATAAACCGTAAACAGGTGAGGGCAGAGATTTGAAAAAAAGGAATAAATCCCTATTTTGTCTCCTGGGCTACATTAATAAGATACTTAGCGGCAACTGCTTCGAGTGAAATAGGGGCAGAGGCTCCCTTATGAAGCAGACGGAGCGTATCCAGGTCACTCTTCCAGGCAATGTCACCGGGTGCCAGCAATGAAACGCTGCCGGCCTCCTGGGTCATTGAAAGCCTGTTATCCTTGTAGTAATAATGCTCTTCGTTTATCTCTGTTGGGTATGCCCGCATTGCCGGAGGAATATCAACCGGCTGGAACCATAATTTTATCTCACGCTCAGCCTCTGCGTCCGTTGCGGAGGCATGAATGAGGTTGTCCATGCGGTCACCAAGTATTTTTCCGTCGGCATCTTTGATAGGCACAATAGTGCCCAGGGCACGAACACATCCAGGCCTGGTCTCTCTTGCAACATGCGGATTCGTAGGCCCGCATATGTCCCGCATCTTTTGTGTTGCGTCAGGTCCCTGATATACAAATGCTATTACCCTGCGTTTATGGGGCAGCTCAGGATAGTGAAGACGTCCCATTATGTAATCTATTAAAGAAGGATAAAAAACTTTCCCTCTGTGTTCAGCGTAGTGCTCTTCAGCAAGCATTCTGCTGACATGCACTATCTTGGCTCCGGCAAAGTGCAGGCCGGTATGAAACTCCGAAAGCAGCGACAGCACGTACCCGGTCAGTGAATTCTTGAGCGCATCAGGCTTTATCAATACGAGAGTTTGTTCAAATTCCTCTTTAGACATGCAAAAAGTCCTTTCTGTAACCATTACGATTCATTAATGCGCTGACCTTTCCAGCAATTCTTTAACCGACGCGGCAGATTTCGCAAATTCAGCTTTCTCTTCATCCGTCAGCCTGATCTCTATTATCTTTTCTACCCCTTTGTTTCCAACTATGACAGGAACACCCACAAATAAGCCTGATACCCCGTATTCTCCGTCCAGCAAAGCTGCGCATGGAAGAACTCTTTTCTGATCTAGAACAATGGACTTGACCATCTCAAATACTGAAGCGGCAGGCGCATAATAAGCGCTGCCCGTCTTAAGGAGCGCAACTATCTCAGCTCCGCCGTTTCTGGTCCTCTGTATCAGTTCTGAAATTCGCTCTTGTGGGAGCAGCTCAGTCAGCGGCACTCCCTTAACGGTCGTAAAACGGGGCAGGGGGACCATAAGATCGCCGTGTCCTCCCAATACTACCGCCTCAACGTCCTGCGATGAAACCCCCAGTTCCATCGCTATGAATGTGCGGAACCTGGAAGCATCCAGGACACCGCCCATTCCCATAATTTTCCGAGGGGAAAATCCGGAGGTTTTCCATGCTACATGAGTCATGATATCCATTGGATTGGTCACAATGATAAATATACATTCCGGCGAAATCCTGGAAGTCTCCCGCACGACATTCGTTATTATTTCTTTGTTAGCAAAGAGGAGGTCATCCCTGCTCATGCCCGGTTTTCTGGGAAGACCGGCCGTAACTACAATAACATCTGATCCGGCTGTGTCGGCAAGGTCATTTGTGCCGAAAGCCAAAGAGGACACGCCCCACAAAGGGGCAGCCTCCGCGAGATCAAGTGCCTTCCCCTGGGGAACGCCTTGCATGATGTCGTAGAGGACGACGTCGGCAAGACCGGACTGTAATATCAGATGGGCAGTCGTAGCTCCGACGTGACCCGCACCGATTATGGATACCTTGGTTTTCATAGCTGGTAATTATAAAAAAAGAGACTCCGCAAGATCAAGTTATTTATGCGGGATGATAGCTACTCCATTATTTGTTCTTGACATAAAAAGCAATCTCTGCTATAAAACTTTTTGGCAGTCTTCCCTCGTAATAAATAGAAAAAGAAGAAGGATACAGGTAATGAAACAAATACGCATTGCAGTCGCCGGCCTCGGAAATTGTGCGAGTTCGCTGGTTCAAGGCATTGATTATTATGGAAGCATCAGGGGCAACGGCACTGACCGTTCACTGGGGTTAATGCACTACAACCTTGGCGGTTATTCCCCGGGTGATATTAAGATCGTGGCTGCCTTTGATATAGACAAGAGGAAAGTCGGCAAGTCAGTTTCCGATGCTATTGTCAGCGCGCCTAACTGCACGAAGACATTTCATTCTTTGACCCGGCGGTCTCCTGTTAAGGTCCTTATGGGACGGGTGCTTGACGGCGTTGCCGAACATCTCAGCAACTATCCAGAAGAGAGAAGATTCATAGTGGCCGATAAGAAGCCTGCAAATGTCTCAAAAGTACTTAAAGAAACAGGTGCAGAAATTCTCCTGAATTACCTGCCGGTCGGCTCAGAAAAGGCCACTGCCTTTTACGCCGAGGAGTGCCTTAAGTCAGGTGTAAGCCTTATCAACTGTGTTCCTGTTTTCATCGTCTCAAACAGAGTGTGGGCCAGGAGATTCAAGGACAAGGGGATACCGGTAATCGGAGATGATGTCAAGAGCCAAATCGGAGCGACGATTATTCACCGTTGCCTGGCAAAGCTTTTCGAAGACAGGGGTGTGAAGATTGACAGCACTTATCAGCTTAACGTTGGCGGCAATACTGACTTCCTGAATATGTTAAACAGCAATCGTCTGAAAATGAAGAAAATATCGAAGACGGAAGCCGTACAGTCACAGCTTCAGGTGCCGCTTGATCTGGAAAATATTCATATCGGGCCTTCTGATTATATTCCATGGCTGAATGACAATAAGGTTTGTTTCCTCCGGCTTGAGGGCAGGGGCTTCGGAAATGTGCCGATGCACCTCGAAATGCGATTGTCGGTAGAGGATTCCCCCAACAGCGCCGGCGTAGTTATCGATGCTATACGTTGCTGCAAAATAGCCCGGGACAGAAAGGTTGGGGGCGCACTTGTTTCACCGTCTGCATATTTTATGAAACACCCACTGAAGCAGTTTCCGGATGAGGAGGCAAAGGCCATGGTAGAGGACTTTATTAGCGGCAAGCTGGAAAGATAAGAATTGTTCGGCGATAAGTTTGGACATTTCCTGGACAGACCTCTAGAGAATTTCGCAAAAAAAATACCCTGCCACCCTAATACCCTGACTGTTATCGGATTCCTGATCACAGTTTTCGCATCCTTGGTTCTTCTGAGAAACCTCGCTCTTGGCGGAATACTTGTTATTGCGGGCGCCCTCTTCGATTTGCTTGACGGAGTTGTGGCCCGAACTAATGGAAAAGAAACAAAGTTCGGCGCATTTCTTGACTCTGTTCTGGATCGTTTTTCGGATGCCTTCATACTGCTTGCGATAGGCTGGAACTTGTACAATCACGGCAATAGTGCCGGCCTTATATTGGCTGTCTTTACGCTTGTTGGTTCGTTCATGATCAGCTATGTCAGAGCGAGGGCCGAGGGACTCGGAGAAAAATGTACTAAAGGCATTCTGGAAAGGCCTGAAAGGATAGTCCTTCTTTCTCTGGGATGTCTTAGCGGATATATAGTCCCGGTCTTGTGGATAATGCTTGTGCTGACACATCTTACGGTGTTACAGCGAATTAATCATACATGGAAGATGATGCGCCGGGACTGACGATTATCACCTGCAACTTAGAATTCGATGCCTTTCCTTGCAGACATTTTTTTTTCATAGGGGTGTTTGACTTTTTTCATATAAGTGACATAGTCCGCAATTTCCATGATGCCCTGGGTGGCCCCTTTTCCCGTAAGAACGACCTCTAGATCGGGCGGCTTGCTTTTGAGAAAGGCTATGGCCTCAGCATCTGTCAGGATGTCTTCCGATATGAGACATATGAACTCGTCAAGCACGATAAGATCAAAACTGCGTTTATCAAAGATATCTTTCAGTTGCGATAACGCCTTCGCGGCCTTTTTTCGCAGGACTGTTTTGTCTACACCGGGATTAAAAAGGGGGGACTTTACATCGCCATAGTTAATGGTCTCAATGTCTATATTGTTAAGCGCAGTTATCTCGCTCCCGGAATCCGATTCTTTGAAGAATTGGGCAAACAGAACCCTCATCCCTCTGCTTTTTGCCCTCACGGCCATGCCTACGGCGGCAGTCGTTTTTCCCTTGCCATCACCAGTATAAATATGAATTAATCCGGCAGCCATAAACAGAATGATCCTTTGCTAGAGTGGAGCGGGCGACGGGATTCGAACCCGCGACCTTCAGCTTGGGAAGCTAACACTCTACCACTGAGTTACGCCCGCGTCTGTGTTTTATAAATCAGAATATGATCAAATGTCAAGCAGCTAAATATGCCGCTCGCGCAGCATTCCATAGCCCTTATGCTGCTAATATCATAGCATGTTAGGATAGAATAATCGCAGAAGGCTTCATCGGAAAAGCAGGGGGAATGGCCATTAGCTTAGATAGCAGGCAATTGAGCGAGAGAATACTGAACGACGGATACAACCGTTTTGTGTTTTCAGCAGCACAAGGGCGTCCGCTCTACCTTGTAGGTGGATATCTAAGAGATTTGCTTATGGGGAAAGTCAGCATGGACAGGGACTATATAACAGGAGGGGATGATGAATCCCTCCTTGCACGTATAGTTGACGAAACGGGCGGCAAACTGGTCAGAATCGGGGACTTCCTGCGCCGGGTGGTGTTAAAAGATAATTCAACGCTTGACTTCACTCCCATGCTGAATACCATTGCAGACGACCTTGGCAGAAGGGATTTCACAATCAACTCGATTGCATGGTCGCCTGAGACCGGCCTAATCGATCCTCAAGAGGGCTCTTATGACTTGCTCATGGAGAGGATCCGAATGGTCAGCAGAGACAATATCGAGAATGATCCTGTCAGGATACTCAGGGCATACAGATTTGCCGGCGAATGCGGTATGCAAATCGAAAAAAAGACGAGAAGGGCGCTAAAAGATCTTTCTTTTAAGTTACTTGAGGCTAAGGGTGAAAGGCTTACCTTAGAATTCTTTAAAATATTAAACCTTCCCGGTTCACCCAAAGTGCTTCGAATGATGTCCCACGATGGTGTGATGAAACGCATCTTTCCCTTAAATACTGAAGAGTTCCGCCTGCGGGTTAGAGTCATTTCGAGGCTTAATCGAATACTTAATGCTGTACCTTTAAAGAATAAGGAGATGCTGGAAGTGCAATTTTCTCAAAATCTTTCTTATGGTGGCCTTTTACGGTTGGAGGCACTTCTAGAGGGAGTGAAATCCTCTGCTCTCATAATGAGTTCAAAGATCCTGAGAAGACTGAGAGACGTGGAAAAGGGCGGCCGGATTCTAGCAAGCGGCAATTGGTCAAATGACAGCCTGTTTGAAGCCTTCTGTGTAATGCAAGACGCCAGTGTGGATTTACTGTTACAAAAAGGCAGGATTGCGCTACTGTCGGAATATGAAAGATATCTCACTATCATGAAGAATGGTTTGTTGCCAGCTCTTGAAATTATACTTGCGGCGAATGTTAAGGATGGGCGCGAGTTAGGTAAGAGGATTGGACTGCTTAGGCGGGCAGAGTTTAATCGGCAAATTTGCAGCAAGGAAGATGCGCTTTTATTGCTGCATGGCATTCAATCCAACTTAACATAATATATCTTATCGGTCATTATATTTAAACAAACAATGTTGACATATTGTTAGTATTCATGTCAGTAATTTACATTCCCGTGGAAAGATATTGCCTCTGACGGTCTTGACTATCAATTAGGCAGGCACATTATCGCGCTATTTCAAGAGGTTATAACTAAAGTATAGGAACTGCATCGAGCATGCCTTCGCAGATGCTCACAGGCCTTACATACAGAATGCTTCCCTTGCCATACCCCCTGGCAGACGCCCTAATCTTCAGGTAATTTCCTGATGTCCCGGTGTAAACTCCGGCCCCGTCTGACTCCTCAAGAATAATATCCAAAGAATCGTTTATCTGCCTTTCCATATAAGATCTCTTTTTCAGTTTATTTAGATCTGCCATAGCTCTAGCTCTTCTTTTCAGCGTTAACTCTTCGACACGCTCCGTCATCATCGAGGCATCGGTACCCGGCCTTGCCGAAAAAGGAAAAATGTGCATGTAGGAAATTGGAAGACCCTTTAGTAAATCGTAGGTAGCTTTGTAATCCTGATCCGACTCACCCGGAAAACCCACTATGATATCTGTGCCGATCGATATATTCCTAATACGCAGCGATATGCTCTCTACCATTTCAGTGAAATAGGCTGCCCTATAGCCTCTTCTCATGAGTTTCAGGATCCGCTCGCTTCCGCTTTGCAAAGGCAGATGAAGATGTTTGCAGATTCGTTCGTCTGAGAGGATTTCAGTCATCTCCTCGTCTATCTCCGAAATTTCAAGAGAACTCAGGCGAATTCGCTTAATGCGCGTCTCCTTAAGAATGTGCCTCAGCAGGCCTTTCAGATCAGAAGCTGGATTCAAATCCCGCCCATAAGTTCCTATATGTATGCCGGTTAGCACGACCTCATTATAGCCCCTGGATTCAATCAGTCTGATCCTTTCGACGACCTTATCCATAGAGACACTTCTTGATTTACCCCTTGCCATAGGAACAGTGCAGTAGCTGCACCTGTAGTTACATCCATCTTGTATCTTTAAGTAAGGCCTTGAATGACTTGATGAACTATAGCAAATGTCGACATAGCGAGCTGCTATCATATCCACTATTTCCAGCTTCCTGGAGTTATCAACAACCTTATACACACCCTCCATTGATCTCACCCTGTCAGGACTCAGCTGAGAATAACAGCCGGTAACAATAACCTTTGCGCCGGATTTGGCGGCCCGCCGGATAAGTTGCCTCGAATTGTAATCGCCCTTTGCGGTTACAGAGCACGTATTTATTACGCAATAGTCTGGCTTTTCATTTAAAGTTACGATACTTATGCCATTTTCCTTAAGTGTTTCTTCAAGAGTTATGGTCTCAGATTGATTGACGCGGCAACCCAGTGTAAGGAATGATACCTTCATCCTGCGGACAACTCTCCCTCAGTATCGACATTTACGCCGGACAAGGAATGCTGGCGCGCCTTTTCAATCCTTACTTTGACATAGGACCCCGCCCCTTCCCCGCCATCAACGAGTGTAACTATCTTGTTAGTCCGGGTCCTTCCGGCAAGCATGTTAGCGTTCGTATCAGAGGGACCTTCGATCAGTACCTCCTGGACAGTTCCCTCAAGTGCACGATTCTTCACGTAGGTTTCCTCTTCCTGCATTTTTAATATTTCGTTCAGCCGCTCGCCTTTAACATCCTCTCCCAACTGGCCTTCCATACCGGAAGCCTTGGTGCCTTTCCTTGCGGAAAATTTAAAAGCGAACAGGCCGTCAAAGCCTATATCCTTAACAGCTTTAATCGTGGCTTTATGGTCTTCATCCCGTTCCCCCGGAAATCCCGCAATAATATCAGCCGTAATAGCAATACCCGGAATCCTTTTCCTCAGAAGTTCAATTTTCCCGACATATTCCCGGTAGGTATACCCTCTGTTCATAAGTTTCAATAGCCTGTCTGAGCCAGACTGCAGCGGCAAATGTATGTGTTCGCAAACATGAGGCAGCACGGCCATAGCCTCTATTAATTTTTCTGAAAAATCTCTGGGGTGAGATGTCACAAAACGTATTCTGTCAATATTTACGGAATCTATTCTTTCCAGTAACTCCGGGAAGTCAATATCGTCCCTGTAGGAGTTTACATTCTGCCCAAGAAGAGTGACTTCCTTATACCCCCTGCCCACAAGACGCCCGACTTCTGAAATGATACCACGGCTGGGTCTGCTGACCTCTCTTCCCCGTGTATAGGGGACAATACAGTACGTGCAGTAGTTATTACATCCGTATGTGATCGACACCCATGCCTTAATTTCATTTTGGCGGCTAACAGACAATTCCTGAAGAGCCAACTCATGATTATCGTCAAACATCTCAGGACGTGAATTCCCGGAGACCATATGGTTTATGAGGTGAATATTTTGCGGGCCAAGAACAAAATCAACGTAGGGCACCCTGTGAATCAGCTTTTCTTTGGTCTCCTGTGCAACGCAACCCGCAACAGCTATCCGAAGGTCCTTGTTTTTCCTCTTAAGCAGCTTGGTCCTGCCGAGTTGGCTGTAAAACTTCTGTTCCGCTTTTTCTCTTATCGCACATGTATTGAAAATAATAAGATCTGCTTCTTCTGGATTATCCGTCGCGCTATAGCCGTTTTCAGAAAGAACGCCAATCATTTTTTCCGAATCATGGACGTTCATCTGGCAACCATATGTGTAAATAAAAACCGACTTTTGCATCTAAAAATTTAACATGATCCTCGGCATTTGTTCAATTTCATCTATGCCCCCCTTATTATAAGATTAACCTAAGGCATTGAAATTATGCGATTTCTTGCAATATTGCCCTGTTTGCTATAATATACAAATCGTGTTCGGAATACTGAGAAAACTCATAGGCACAAAGAATGATCGTGAGATAAGCAGGCTTTTGCCCATTGTCGAGAGGGTAAATTCCCTGGAAAACGACATGGGCAGGCTTTCAGATTCGCAATTGAAGGATAAAACAACTGAATTCCGCGGACGACTCCAAAATGGAGAGACGTTGGACGACCTGCTTCCAGAGGCATTTGCCGTCGCCCGCGAGGCATCCAGGCGTGTCCTCAAGATGAGGCATTTTGATGTTCAGGTTCTTGGCGGCATTGTTCTTCACGAAGGCAAGATAGCAGAGATGAAAACAGGAGAGGGAAAGACATTAGTAGCCACCCTCCCCGTCTACCTGAATGCTCTTGAAGGCCGTGGTGTTCATATAGTGACTGTAAACGATTATCTGGCCAAGAGGGATGCCCAGTGGATGGGGCCGCTTTATGACTTCCTGGGAATGAGTGTTGGTATCATAGTCCACGGCCTCACTGACGAGCAGAGGCAGGAATCATACAACTCGGACATCACTTACGGGACCAACAATGAATTTGGGTTCGATTACCTCAGGGATAACATGAAATATGAGCTCTCACAGTTCACCCAAAGGGAGCTCAATTTTGCTATTGTCGACGAAGTCGACAGCATTTTGATTGACGAGGCACGGACGCCGCTGATAATTTCCGGGCCGTCCGAAGAATCTACAGACAAATATTACAAAATCGACAAGATTATTCCCAAGCTCCAGAAAGAGGCTGACTACACTGTTGACGAAAAGGCAAGGACCGCTATTCTCACCGAGGAAGGCAATATTAAGGTTGAAAGGCTCCTGGGAGCCGGCAACCTTTATGATCCGTCAAACATAGAACTTGTCCACCATGTCCTACAGGGACTGAAGGCACATACCCTCTTTAAAAGAGATGTTGATTACGTCGTAAAAGACGGAGAGGTCATTATAGTTGACGAATTCACCGGGAGGCTGATGCCCGGCAGGCGCTGGTCCGACGGACTCCACCAGGCCGTTGAGGCCAAAGAAGGGGTCAAGATAGCAAGTGAGAACCAGACGCTTGCGACCATTACATTTCAGAACTACTTCCGCATGTACAAGAAACTTGCCGGAATGACAGGCACTGCGGAAACCGAAGCCGAGGAATTTGCCAAAATATATAACCTGGACGTTCTAGTGATTCCTACGAACAGACCTATGATAAGGGTAGATCATCCTGACGTTATCTACAAGACGGAAAACGGAAAGTTCAATGCTGCCATTAGAGAGATCGAAGAACTTAACAAGAAGGGACAACCTGTTCTGGTTGGCACCATATCTATAGAAAAATCGGAACACCTCAGCAGTCTTCTCAGAAAGAAAGGTATAAAACATTCTGTACTTAATGCCAAATATCACGAAAAGGAAGCTGAGATTATAGTCCAGGCCGGCAGAAGCGGCAGCGTGACCATAGCAACAAATATGGCTGGAAGGGGAACCGATATCATACTCGGCGGAAATCCAACCGCTATCGCAAAGGATATGTTGAAGGACAAACCTGATCACACCCAGGAGGAATGGGAAGCTGCTCTTACGGAAGCAGAAAAGAAATGCGCGGCAGACAAAGAGAAGGTTCTTTCCCTCGGGGGACTCCACATTCTTGGCACGGAAAGACACGAGGCCAGGAGAATTGACAACCAGTTAAGGGGTCGCTCGGGCAGACAGGGGGATCCGGGGTTCACCCGGTTCTATCTTTCGCTGGAAGATGATCTGATGAGGATATTCGGCTCAGACAGGATTTCCGGACTCATGGATAAGCTCGGCATGGAAGAAGATATCCCTATAGAAAACAGGATGGTCTCAAAAGCCATCGAAAACGCGCAAAAGCGGGTTGAGGCTCAGAACTTCGATATCAGAAAGCATTTGCTGGAATACGATGATGTGATGAATAAGCAGAGAACCGAGATCTATGCATTCCGGAAGGAAATACTCCATGGAGGGGATAACCTCAGGCAAAGAATCATCTCGATGGTGGATGAGATCGTAGAAGAACTGCTTGCCATATATTGTCCGGAAGACACGCGATTCAGCGAGTGGGATGTGAAGGGACTCAAAGATTCCATATTCGGTATTTTTTCCATAGCAGTGGACGAACTTCCTGAAGTCATTGAGTCCCTTCGTGAGAAACTCTTGACAGATATCAAAAGAGCATATAGCAACAAAGAGGACGAGGTTGGACAGGAAATGTTGCGCTATCTCGAAAAGGTTATAGTCCTTCAGATAGTCGACTCGCAGTGGAAGGATCACCTGCTTGCTATGGACCATCTGAAGGAGGGCATTGGTCTTCGCGGATACGGCCAGAGAGATCCTCTTGTCGAATATAAAAGAGAAGCCTTCGACATGTTTTCCGAGATGTCCGGGAGGATCTCGACCGAAATTGTTTCCAGACTATTTAAGATTCAGGTGCAGAGAAATCAGGAGGAGTCTGTACGGAAGCAGGAAAGAAGAGTCAGCCTCAACTACAACAGGGGCGAAGGCGGTCCGGCTCAGCCCGTCACAAAGGGCAAAAAAACGGGGCGTAATGAGCCCTGTCCCTGCGGCAGCGGCAAGAAGTATAAAAAATGCTGCGGCCTGAATGAATAAAATATTTTGCATAGGCCCTGTCCCCCTAAAGAAAGAAAAAGAAATCGCGATTGCCTCAAGGGGAAAAAGCATATTAAAATTTAAGTCTATCGGGGATATGAGATACCGCCCTGAAGACAGTCCGGATCTCATAATCGTCGATAAAAGCGAGAGTTCTGAAACATCATTCAGGGAGTTTCTGTCATCTTTCAGGCATATCCCCAAGATCGTGTTGTCTGATTCCTATTCCTTCAGGGGCTTCTCGCCCTGGATAAGATACCCTCAAACCTATGTTTTACAGAATCCTTCTGCCAGAGAGATTGAATTCGTTATTAAAAAAGCGCTGACTTTGAAACAGCTTATCGATGAGAATATGTTGTTAAAAAGCCAGCTTGTATCTGCTACGCATGAACTGAAATTTTTCAATGAAGTGAGCAAGACACTTACTTCTACGCTCGAACTGAACGGTATCCTTACAACTATAATGAAAAAATCCAGGAAATTGATAAAGGCGGAGACCTGGTCAATACTGCTCATGGACGAGGCTACGGGTGAACTCGTGATGGAAAAGATCACCGGGAAAAAAGAAAACACCAGCAAGATGAAGAAGGTCAGGCTCAAACTCGGAGAGGGCATTGCCGGCTGGGTCGCGAAGGAGGGTGTACCCGTCGTGATTCCAGATGTATCTGTCGACGAGAGGTTTTGTTCGACAATGAACAGGGAAACCGGAATCAGGACGAAATCGCTCATATGCGTGCCCATAAGGAGCAAGGGAAACATTATAGGGGTGCTGGAGATTGCGAATAAGACCACGAATAAGCCTTTTACAAAAGACGATCTCAACATAATTATGAGAGTCGTCGATCATGCCGCCATTGCCATAGAAAGGGCGTCCTTGTATCAAAAGATGGCCGAGTTGTCCATCACGGACGACCTGACCAAACTTTTCAACACCAGATATCTTGACAGGACACTGGAGATAGAGATACGCAGAGCCGGCCGCCACAGGTCCTCTCTTTCCCTGATTTTTATGGACATCGACCATTTTAAAACAATCAACGACAATTACGGACACCTCATAGGCAGTAAGCTTCTTGTTGAGATGGGGCAACTACTGATAAAACGTTTGCGCGCGATTGATATAGTTGCCCGTTATGGGGGCGATGAATTTGTAATCGTCCTTCCACAGACTTCTCCCGCCGCCGCGCTCGGAATAGCCGAAAGGATACGCAAGAGAATTGAACAGAATATTTTTCTTAAGAAGGAAGGATATTCCCTCCGGATGACAGCCAGTTTTGGAGTGGCATCGTATCCTGAGAGTGCAAAATCAAAAGAAGATCTGCTCAGGCTGGCTGATGAGGCGATGTACAGGGTCAAATACCAGACACGCAACGGTGTTTATGCTATAGTATAAAAATGGCTCTTTTTAATTATGCGACAAAAGAGATCACGCTGAAGATCGTTTACTACGGTCCGGGATTGAGCGGCAAGACGACTAATCTTCAGTACCTGCATTCCATCATGAATCCTGAAACCAGAGGCAGACTGCTTTCCTTGTCTACAGAAACCGACAGGACGCTTTTTTTTGATTTCCTTCCTGTTGAACTCGGAAAGATCCGCGATTTTTCCATAAGGTTTCAGCTCTACACTGTGCCCGGCCAGGTTAGATATAATGCTACTCGAAAAATTGTCCTCAAGGGAGCTGATGCGGTTATTTTTGTGGCTGATTCTCAGCGTGACATGAAGGAACAAAATATAGACAGTCTCGGGAACATGAGAGAAAATCTTTTTTCTAACAACATCAATCCCGACGAAATACCTGTTGTTCTTCAATATAACAAGAGAGATCTCGCCAACATCGCCTCCTTGGAGGAACTGAATGCCGATCTGAATCAGAATCGATATCCCGTCATAGAAGCCTGCGCAATAAAGGGTTCGGGGGTTGAGGAATCCTTCAAACTAATTACAAAACTTTTAATGAAATACATTGCGAAGAAACATCAGATCGAGATTAAACCTGCAGAAGAAGAGGAAAAGGTGGCGAAACCGGCAGCGGTTTCGCAGAAAGTACCGCCGTCCCAGCCCTTCCCCGCTTCTTCTAAGGCGCAGGCGCCTGCTAAGGAAGAGCATCCGGAGACCGCCGTGAGTCTTTCTCAGGCAGGGCCATCGCAGCCTGGAAAGCCTCCCGATGAGACCCGCTCATCATTGCAGGAGACAGAAGAGCCCCGGGTTTCTGCATTGGGGGAGCCTGTTGGCATCCCGCCCGGTAAAATCGCCGGAACTGCCGGGGAAATAGCTCAAATTCACGCGACCCTTGCGGACATTAGGAATTCCATAAGTATACTGAGCCAGCAAGTGGAGAACATCAAGGATCTGAAGAGAGAGCAGAAAGAAACCATAAAGTTGCTGAAAGACATCTCCGCCCTTATCGAGGCCCGGAGGACAAAGCGAAGATGGTTCAGATTTTAGTACGTGTGCGGCGCCGGTCTGAAATCGTCCGACCCCTTCTCATAAGAGATATTCGGCAAGATTAATCCTGTATTTGTTTGGATCCATCGTCTTTAATATGGATCTCAAGTATAACTCCTGCTCGTTTTTTTCCGTCAGGTCAACTACGTGTCCTTTTACCTTGTTTCCTTTTTCATCGATAATAATCAGAACGCGCGGTCTTGTCGGAAAAACATGATTGCTTTCGCACACAAGCCCTAATTCTTTCGTGCTGAGCATGACCAGAGTCCCAATTGGAAAAACCCCGACCATATTAACAAAGAATTTCATCAGCAGGGGGTCAAGCTGCGTATTTGACCGCTCCATCATTATACTGAGCGCTTTGTCAGGGGCCAGCGGAACTCTTGAATATACCCTGGAAGAGGTCATCGCATCGTACTGGTCTGCAAGGCAAACGATCTTGCTGTAGAAGTCGAGTTTAAGGTCTTTTCTTACGCGCGGGTAGCCGCTGTGGTCATAGTTCATGTGATGTTCGAAGGAAACAATGGCAGATTTGATCGTAAGGGGGTCCAGTTTCTTCAGTTTCAGCATTGTTTTGACTCCCCATATCGGATGCCTCCTTATAATATCCCATTCCGAGTCGCTGAAGTTAGACGGCTTATTCAGAATTTCATTGGGTATGTCCATCTTTCCGATATCGTGAAAAAGAGCAACCATACCCAGTTCAGTGAGTGTCTTTCGATTCAACCCGACACGCTGACCAAGCGCAATTGAAAAGATACTCACGTTCACCGAGTGGTGATACGTATATTCATCATAGTCTTTTATCGCTGTCATTCCCAGAAGGAGCTGTTCTTCCTCAAGGATGTGGTCGACCATATTTTCAATTATCCTTTTGGCCTTCTTAATGTTCACCTTCTCGCCGCTCTTTATTCTATTAATTACGCCCTTTGTGTAGGATACGGCATTGAAATAAGTCTTTTTTACCATCTTTCTCGGCTCAAGTGAACTGTCCTCAACGACCTTCTGGAGCCTTCCCACTGATATGTTTCTGGCATGAGCCATCTTTTCCTCTATCGCATCAAATGAAGATTCTGCGAAAGAGGATAAAAGAAGCGCCCTTACCAGGACCTTCACCTCCTCGGCGGTGATCTTGTCCTTGAAAACAAGGCTCCCGAGTTCCCTTTTCTTGAATTCTCTCAGGAGAAAGTCGAAGTTAAGCAGGTACTCTAGTGAATATCTTATGCGGTAATCATTGATATAAAAATACTCGCCCCTTAACTCCAGGGAAATCACACGCTCATGAGCGATGAAGAAGTTTACAATCGATACAAACTTGTCAATCACTGACATCACCGCAATATTGTCAGGGTCGTGGATATGCGCAGTCCTGAGGACCACTGAGAATTGATTGACAAGGTCTTTCCCCGTCTTATACCTTTCAATGTCTTCTCTATTGTCCATGCTCCAGCCTTTTGATTGCGGAGAAGACGAATTCCTGCATGAGCTTATTGCCTTCGCTTCTGTATTTGTTTAGAACAGCAAGTCCTTCCTTATTGCCAAGAAGCCCGAGACTGTAAGCGGCGCATGCCCTGTTTTCATCGTTCTTTGTCCTTCGGAAAAAGGTCTTCTTCTTGATAATGCCGACAACAAAGGTAAATACCTCTTCGTCTTTCCAGTGGCAAAGGGCCTCAAAATACTCTTTCTTTTCCTCAAAACTCTTTTCCCTGAAATTCTTCTCCGCAATCTTGTTGATGATTATCCTTTTGGGAGCCTCAGATATCATGCTCCCCAATGCCCTCACCGCCGCGGACCTCACCTGGATTTCAGGATCTTCAAGACAGTCTCTCAGTGTCTGTAACACCCCTGCACCGCCCAGTTCGCCCAGTGCCCGGATGACCTCTTTTTTCACCCTTATGTCTCCGTGTCTGACTGTCTTCAACAGGTAATCCACGGCCCTTTTATCCCCTATCTTCCTTAGAATATATATAATGTTTCGGACAACATACCAACGGGAGTCGGTCAGCCCTTTGGACAATGTTGCGATATCCTTTGTACCCAAAAGGATCAGGGCGTCTATTACTATCTTCCTGCCCTGTATACTCTTCAAATCCCCAAGTATTTTCATGAAAGGGACAAGCGCGTTCTTATCAAGGAAGCGGACAAAGTCCTCAAAAATTTTTTCTTCCATTTCCTGGCCGCTGTCCAGTATCTCCCCCAGGAGACCGACTATAGACTCATCTCCGGCAATCGATAGAATCTTCCTGGCAAGTTTTTTCCGTTCGTCTTCTTCATTGCGATCATCAAGAATCTTTTTGAAGCGTGACAGAACATCCGTTACCAGCTGGATATCGCCATGCCCTATCGAATACTCTATCGCGCTAACGAAAAATCCTCCCATGTCTTCCAGGTCCGCCTTCGACTGCTGCAAATAAATCATCTCGAACAAAATGTCCAGCAGTTTGTCAGTTTTGTCTTCCGCATCCCTTTCATACTCCTGCATAAGAAGCTGAAGGTCTTTGTCAGACAGAGGGACTATGGAAATGTCATGAACCATCTCTTCCCGGAAAGCGTCTTCGTATGCCTTCATAAGAGAATCCTGCTGGGGCTCCTTCTCCTTGACCGAAGCAACCGCCGTCTCCTCATAATTATCCTCGTCGCTCAGTATCGTATCGTCAGCAACGTAGTGTATGTTCTGAAAATCCCTCTCCCAAAACATTGTCACAACGTCATCGTCGAGAGCATCACGGTTGAAGTCCAGGGAAATTATTTTAAGAAAATCCTCGATCTCCACAACCGTGAGTCCTTTCTTAAAGTTAATTTCTCTGAGGCCGTCTTTAAAGAAAAAAAGCGCGAGATTGTCTTCCTTTTCCAAATTGATGTAGACAGCTTCGGAATCATACAATATTTCGTTCTGCTTTATCTGGAAGATTAATTCGTCCCTGAAATAAAAGAACTCCCTGAACTTTTTCAAATCGTCTTCGACGGTGTTGATATATATGGGATTGTTTGAGGGATACATCCTCACTATCTTCTTTGATTTGAGAAATGACTGAACTATTTCTTTGGCCTTATTTAGTTCTTCGCTCATAGATGTAACGGTTATTTCTTTCGCTGGGCGCAGGAAGCGTCACAGGCACTATGCCAAGGAGACCCTCCTCTCCCTGGCGAAGTTTCTGATTATCATCGTAGCGGCGAAGAGTCTCTGGAGTTTGAGGTTCCTGCTCCGTATGGCAAGCACATCACGCGTCGGAAATTTCTCGGCACGGATCTCATTTTGGACCCTTGCTATTTCAGCGTAGAAGTCACGCAACATTTCATGTTCAAAAGATTTGAGGAACAAAGGATTTACCACAACATATCCATCCGCAATGTCGCGAATAATCGCCTTTAGACTCTTTCCCCTGACTTCAGGCATCCTTCTTCTTCCTGTACAAAAACCTCGATAGTAGTATACCAATTTCATAAAGAATTATTATAGGAACCGCCATGAGGGTCTGATTGAAGGCATCCGGAGTGGGCGTAAGTATGGCCCCGGCGATGAATGCAAAAAGAACAGCAAACTTTCTATTTTTTGCGAGCATCCCGGGCGTTACAATGCCTATACGCGTAAGAAAAATGATCGCTAAAGGCAATTCAAAGATAATGCCAAAGGCAAGCACAAACTTCAGACAGAAATCGACATAACTGCCAACAGACAACATGGGCGTCATGCTCTGTGTCTTATATCCCAGCAGGAAAGTTATCGCAAAAGGCAGCACTATAATAAAACAAAAGGACGCGCCTATAATAAACAATGTGGTGGCAAGGAAAACGAAAGGCAGAACATATTTTCTTTCCTTCGCGAGGAGGCCTGGCGAGATAAAACGCCAAAGCTGATAAAAAATTACCGGCAGAGAAAGAATCAGAGCGGCCACGAGAGAAACCTTGAGATGCATCCAAAATGCCTCTGCCGGCGCAAGGAATACAAGTGGTGCGGCTGTCTTCCTGATTATCTGTAAATGGGGAGAATAGGCGCTTACTTTCAGCTCTGCCCTAAGCGGAAAGGTCACAACATCAAAAATCTTCTCGGAATAGTTGAACACACCGATGAAAACAACAAACAAGGCCGCGAGAGAAATCAAAATTCTCTTGCGAAGCTCGGTGAGGTGTTCTGTCAGGGGCATCTTGGATTCTTCCAATTATCCCTCTTTCTTTTCTTCGCCGGAAGCGGGTTCTTTTTTGCTTTTAGGCTCATCTGTCATATTGGGGATTCCTGCCTCTGCGCCGGCCTCTTTTTCAGACTCATAAAACTCTCTCTCCATCTGTGCCCTTGTATTTTGAATACTTTTGCCTATATCGCCAAACCATTTCCCCATGGTTTTTGCAACTTCAGGGAGTCTTTCCGGCCCGAAGACCAGCAGCGCAACCAAAAAGATTATTATCAGTTCCTGAAGTCCAATATCAAACAATGCAAATACCTGTCATAAAAGAGGAGGGATAGCTATTCTTCTTCAATAATCTTCTTAATCTCCTTCTTCTCCCGCGGCGACGTATAGCTCAACGATAACAGAATCCTGTATTCAGGCGACCTCTGTTTTAAGTCAGTCCCGATGCCCAGTGTCGTATAGATAGAATCAGTGGTTTTAATTCTGTACCCAAAGCGGGCTTCCACATGGTCATATTCATTGCCAAAAAAACTTTTCCTGACAAGAAGTTCACCCAGCATCTTGAAATTGTGGGCGGCGGAAAACTCTATGCCTCCCAGAAAAGAAATTTGGTCCGATAGGCTTCCCGAGTCAGGTCTTTCATAAAAAAAATTGAAATGCCCCTTAAAAGGTCCGACCCTCTTGCTCATAATAAAACCTATACCGTATCTGCCACCAGTGCTGAACTCATTACGGCCGTTGTTAACAGCGGCAGTAATAACATATGCGAGAGATGGTCCGTATTTCCCTTCATCATAAATCCTGTGTTTGAATCCAACTGCGATGTCTTCCATTCCGTCCGTAGTGGTATTGTAATGAAAAATATAAGGAATGGTAATATTAAACTCTATGGAATCCGATATGCCATAGGCGCTTTTCAGAGTGAACCTATAGAAATCCGGATCTTTGGATTTCTCGAAACCTATCTCTGCTGCAATCTTATTTTTGGGGAGGCTCTCCGCGCTGAAGGTGGAAAAAACGCTACTCGGGGCGACAGGCTGAAGACCGGAGACATCGAAAGCAAAACACGGCGTTGAAAAAAAAACAATCGCTATTATGAGAAAAAAGGCCTTTTTCATTAATAGAAAAAATAGCAGAAAAAACAAAGACTGTCAATGAAATGCGGCTCTCATTATGCATGCTCAGGCACATTTCATTGACAACTTGCGGAATTTAACACTATAATGTCTCTACTTTTCATAGGAGGTATTTTATGGCTGAAGGAGTAAATGAGGTTACTGCCGCTACATGGGAGCAGGAAGTTCTGGGTGAAAGCGGACTTGTTCTGATCGATTTCTGGGCGGTGTGGTGCGGACCCTGCCGTATGATAGCGCCAACTGTAGAAGAACTGGCCAAAGAATACGCCGGCAAAGTAAAAGTCCTGAAGTTAAACACGGACGAAAACCCTGAAATTGCCAGTAGGTATAAAATCATGGGAATTCCCACTCTCATGTTTTTCAAGGCAGGACAAAAAGTGGACCAGATTGTCGGTGCCGTACCAAAACCCCAGCTTAAGGCAAAACTCGACTCACTGATTAATGCCTGAAAACCTTCGTCGTTGCGAAAATCAGTCTGCAAATTCATTTCGTTTTAATTATGTTTCCGGTATGTGGTTTGTGAAAAGGTTCTCAGTTATCTTATTTCTTCTCGCGGCTGTCTGCATTGCGGCCTGCAGAGGGGGCGACAAGCCGTCCTCTCCTGCAGCGACTGCAGGAATAGCGCCCGATTTTATCTTAAAGGACATCTCAGGTAATAAGGTCCAACTGTCCCAGTTCAGAGGAAAAATCGTAGTATTGGAGTTTTGGGCTACATGGTGTCCGCCCTGCAAAGCGACAATCCCGGAATTGGTTTCTTTACAGAATAAGTATGGGGCCAGGGGACTTGTAGTGCTGGGGGTGACTATCGAGGAAGGTGAAGGACTGCAATCGAAGTTGTCTGAATTTTCAAAGGGGCATAAGATAAATTATCCCCTCCTGCTCGGTGACGAAAATGTCTCCAAGTCCTACGGGGTCTTCAGTATCCCGGCGACATTTCTTATCGGCAGGGACCAAAAAATCATCACAGCATACAAAGGCTATGTTGATGGTCTTGAGAGTCTCATATCTAAACAGATAGACAAAAACATCTAATATTCATGTTTGAAAATATCAGCGAAAAGCTAGACTCGATACTGAGGAAGTTAAAGGGCAAAGGCCTTCTTACGGCTGAGGATGTCGAGACTGCATTGAAAGAGATCAGGCTTGCCCTCCTTGAGGCAGATGTGAATTTCAAGGTCGTCAAGGATCTGGTGGAGAGCATCAAGTCCAAGGCCGTAGGCGCAGAAGTACTCGAGAGTCTTACGCCTGGTCAACAGGTAGTAAAGATAGTCAACGCCGAACTCTGCGAACTGCTCGGACGGTCGCAGAGCAAAATCTCACTTTCGCCAAACCCTCCTACCGTGATAATGATGATTGGGCTGCAGGGTTCCGGAAAGACCACTACTTCGGCGAAGCTGGCCAGACTTTTTAAGAAGGAGGGAAGAAGACCACTGCTTGTAGCGTGCGATCTGCAAAGACCGGCCGCAATCGAACAACTCCGTACACTTGCCAAACAGCTTGAAGTAGGTATTTATTCTTCCATGGACACAAAAGACCCTGTTGCTGTCGCGCTTGAATCTCTTAACAAAGCGAAAGTTGAGGCTAATGATATAGTTATAATCGACACTGCAGGCCGGCTTCATATTGACGAGTCGCTGATGCGTGAGTTGAAAGATATCAAGGAAAAAGTTGCACCCAAAGAAACACTTCTCGTTGCGGATTCGATGACGGGGCAGGATGCGGTTACAATCGCAAAACATTTTAATGAACAGATAGGCATCGACGGCATTATCCTTACGAAAATGGATGGAGACGCCAGAGGCGGGGCTGCTCTGTCGATCAGAGCCGTTACACAAAAGCCTATCAAGTTTATCGGAGTTGGTGAGAAGATCGATACGCTCGAACCTTTTCATCCCGACAGAATAGCCTCGAGAATTCTGGGCATGGGCGACATGTTGAGCCTCATCGAACAGGCCCAGCAGTCTTTCGACCAAAGGGAGGCGGAAACTCTCCAAAAAAGGATATTGCAGGATTCATTCACATTCGATGACTTAAGGGAGCAATTAAAGAAAATCAGAAGCATGGGACCACTCGAAAGCATTTTGGGGATGATACCCGGGTTTAGCAAGGTCAAAAACATAAACGTCGATGAGAGGGAATTTGTTAAGATTGAGGCCATAATTAATTCCATGACTCTGAAAGAAAAGACGAACCACAACCTTCTGAATGGAAGCAGGAGGAAAAGAATAGCCCTGGGCAGCGGAACCAGTGTTGCCGATGTAAACAAGGTCATAAAACAGTACGTGGAACTGAAGAAGATGCTTAAGATGTTCAAGGGCAAAAAAAACCTGAAGCTTCCGAAGATGTTCCCTTTCTGACAAGCTTTACTTTACAAACCGCAATGTATTAAAATTTCCAATAATTTACAGGAGGTGTTTTTTGGTAAAAATCAGATTGACAAGATTAGGAGCCCATAAAAAACCGTTTTACAGGCTTATAGTGGCAGATTCCAAGGCTAGAAGAGACGGCCCTTTCATCGAGATATTGGGAACATATGATCCCCTTAAGGATCCTTCCGAAATTAAGATAGACGTTGAGAAAGCTAAGTATTGGTTACAGCAGGGGGCGCAGGCTACGGACACCGCTAAGAAACTGATGCAAAAGGCAGGCTTATAGGTCGTCATTTTTCATACGGAGGTGGAAATATGAAAGAATTGGTCGAGAGGATGGCGAAGGCATTGGTGGACAAACCTGAAGATGTTATTGTGAATGAAATCGATGGAGAAAAAACTACGGTATACGAGCTGAAGGTTGCTTCGACTGATCTGGGGAAGGTTATAGGAAAACAGGGAAAGACCGCCCGCGCGATGAGGACTATCCTTAGCGCTTCGGGCACTAAGATCGGAAAGCGCTGCGTACTCGAAATTCTCGAATAGTTCTGCCTCAGGGACCGGGGTCAAGCAATCCGCATTACACCACCTTAGCGAAAATATTGAAAGAATGGGGGGTAAGGGGAGAAATGAAGGCCCTCCCCCTTTCAGAAAAGTTCTCCTTCCTAACGCCGAATGAAATTGTGTATCTGCATTTCAGCGGCAAGGTTCAAAGGTTCTCAATTAAATCCCTGCGGAAACTCGATAACTGCTTCGCAGTCTCATTTAATGAGATTGCAGACAGGGAGGCTGCTGCGCTTTACCGGGGCGCCCTTCTCAGCCGTCCTTCGGATTCAGAGGGACTCCGAGAGGGAGAGTTCCCCTATGAACAGATAATAGGCCTTTCTGTAATTTCGGCAGGCGGAGACAATATCGGTGTTGTAGTGGACATATTTGAAACCGCAGCGCATGACGTCTATGTGATCAAAAGGAATGGAAAAGAATACTTGATACCAGCAGTGAAGGAATTCATCGTAGATATACAACTTGCCGAAAAGAGAATTATCATCAACGACATGAAAGGTCTCATCGAATAAAATGAAATTCAGTATAGTGACGATTTTTCCCGATATGGTCCGAGCCTATTTAAACGCGAGCATTGTGAAACGGGCAATCACAAGCGGCGTTATAAACGTTTCCGTCCACAACTTACGGGATTATACGTTGGATAAACATAATAGTGTAGATGATTACCCTTACGGCGGAGGGGTTGGGATGGTCATGAAGGCCGAACCTTTTTTTATTATAACTGAGAAACTTTGGCCAGACAGGGAAAAACGAAAGATAATTCTTCTGGGCCCTCAGGGACAATTGTTCGATCAGCAAATGGCGCACAGGCTTTCCAGAGAACAAAGAGAATTTGTTTTCCTCTGCGGAAGGTATGAGGCGATAGATGAGAGGGTCAAAGAACAACTGGTCGATGAAGAAATCTCTGTCG
>JBAIXS010000239.1:0-3362 GCA_037916395.1 Candidatus Sulfobium mesophilum | reverse complement strand
TTGATGCATTTTCTCTCGGTCTGGCTCTCATGTTCGGCACAGCAGGGCTTCCGCACATTCTGATGAGGTTTTATACGGTTCCGGACGCAAAGGAGGCTAGAAAATCGGTCTTTTATGCTACAGGGTTTATCGGCTATTTTTACATCCTCACAGTGACCATCGGATTCGGCGCAGCAGTGCTCGTGGGACAGAAGGTCATTATGGGTATCGACAAGGGCGGCAATATGGCCGGTCCTCTGCTTGCAGAAGCCCTGGGCGGAAACCTCTTCCTCGGATTCCTATCAGCTGTCGCATTTGCAACAATACTTGCAGTTGTTTCCGGTCTGACACTTGCAGGCGCGTCGGCATTCTCGCATGACCTGTTTGTCGGCGTTATCAGGCACGGCAAGGCATCTGAGAAGGACGAAGTCAAGGTCGCCAAGATTGCCACGGTAGGTCTTGGTATCACGGCAATATTGCTCGGCATCCTTTTTAAAGGCCAGAACGTGGCCTTCCTGGTCGGTCTTACCTTTGCTATTGCGGCAAGCGCTAATTTCCCCGCACTTTTGATGTCGATCATGTGGAAGAAATTTACTACGGCTGGCGCTGTGACAAGCATTTACAGCGGCCTGATTGTAGCAACCGTGCTCCTTATCCTGAGCCCCACGGTCTGGGTCGACATTGTCCATAAGAGTGAAGTCGATGCAATAACAAAACAGGTCAAGGGCATAGAAGATGCAGCAAAGGCAAAAATAGCAGAAATCGAAAAACAGAAGATGCCGGGTCTGGAAGCAGCGAAGGTGGCCGAGATGGATGCTTCAATAGCAGCAGAGAAGAAGGCAGCCGAGGCTCAGAGCAAGGAAGCAAAGGCGGCTATGCCAAAAGCGATTTTCCCGCTCAAAAACCCTGGTATATACTCAATGGCTGCTGCGTTTCTGATTGGTATACTCGTATCTCTGATGGCCCCAGACAAAGTTGCCGAGTCCAAGTTCGAGGCTCAAAAACTCAGGGAATACATCGGAGTGGGAGCGGAAGATTAGGCTGATTTTCAGCTAAAAATACTCTACTTAAGGAGAATAGGAATGTCGCAGAAGAACATTGAAGTTTTAATGGCGGAAAACAGGACATTCCCGCCGTCAAAGGAGTTTAGTGAGAAGGCGCATATAAAGAGTCTTGCAGATTATGAAAAATTGTACCAGCGCTCTGTGCAGGACCCGGATGGTTTCTGGGCAGAGATGGCGGAGAAGCAGATCACATGGTACAAAAAGTGGGACAAAGTACTGGAGTACGATTTCTTAAAACCTGAAATCAAATGGTTTCAGGGCGGAAAACTCAACGCCTCTTACAACTGCCTTGACAGACATATTAATACGGCAACAAGAAATAAGGCTGCCATTATCTGGGAGGCCGACGACGGGTCCTACAAGACCTACACGTATCAGCAGATGTATCATGAGGTAAACCGCTTTGCAAATGTTCTTAAGAAGCACGGCGTGAGAAAGGGCGACAGGGTTACTATATACCTGCCGATGATCCCGGAGCTTGCTATCTCCATGCTTGCATGCGCAAGGATTGGAGCTATACATAGCATTGTGTTCGGAGGATTCAGCGCCCAGGCGCTAAAAGACAGGATCCAGGACTGTAAGGCTAAGATTATTGTTACCTCAGACAGGGGCGTCAGAGGCGGAAGACAGGTAGCCCTTAAAGCCAATGCCGATGAGGCGCTCCAGGAGTGCCCGACCATTGAGAAGATGATTGTCGTCAAGAGGACTGACGGCATCGACATGGAGCCGGGAAGGGACTTCTGGTGGCACGACGAAATGAACGCGCCGGATATCACAAACTACTGCGAACCGGAACAGATGGACGCGGAGGACCCGCTTTTCATCCTTTATACATCGGGGTCGACCGGAAAGCCTAAGGGAGTTCTTCACACTACCGGCGGTTATATGCTCTATACCAATCTGACATTTAAATGGATCTTCGACTACCACGAAGAAGATATTCACTTCTGCACTGCCGACATAGGCTGGGTTACGGGCCATAGCTATATAGTCTACGGTCCGCTATCTCTGGGAGCGACAAGCCTGATGTTTGAGGGTGTTCCGACATACCCGGATGCAGGGAGATTCTGGTCTATAGTCGACAAGCACAAAGTGAATATTTTCTATACTGCTCCCACCGCGATCAGGGCATTGATGAGGGAAGGAGAGGCCCATGTTCAAAAGCACGACCTGTCTTCTCTTAGGCTGCTTGGAACTGTGGGCGAGCCGATAAACCCTGAGGCCTGGATGTGGTATCACGTTAATGTCGGCAAAGAGAAACTGCCGATAGTCGATACGTGGTGGCAGACAGAGACAGGCGGTATCCTCATCACTCCGCTCCCGGGTGCGATGACCTTAAAGCCCGGATCTGCCAACAGGCCTTTCCCCGGAGTAGTTCCGAAGGTGCTCAAGGAAGACGGAACTCCTGCGGGCGCAAATGAAGGCGGCTACCTCGTCATAGAGAAACCATGGCCGGGCATGATCAGGGGAACCTATGGCGACCCGGAAAATAAACGTGTCAAGGAAGTTTATTTTTCGAGGTTTGCCAACACGTACCTTACCGGTGACGGCGCAAGGGTGGACGAAGACGGTGATTACTGGCTCATGGGCAGGATCGACGACGTCATCAACATATCCGGCCACAGACTCGGTACTGCTGAAGTTGAGTCCGCGCTTGTCAGCCACGAGGCGGTTGCAGAGGCGGCGGTTGTCGGCTTCCCACACGATATCAAGGGAGAAGGCATCTATGTCTATGTGACGCTCAAAGAGGGGTTCAAGGCAACGGATGAACTGAAGAAGATACTTGTGGGCCACGTCAGGACAGTTATCGGTCCTATCGCCACACCGGATAAGCTTCAGTTTGCGCCCGGACTGCCGAAGACCAGAAGCGGCAAGATCATGAGAAGGATATTGCGCAAGATCGCTTGGGGGCAGGTCGAGGAGCTTGGCGACACCTCGACGCTGGCAGACCCTTCGGTTGTGGATAATCTTGTGAAAGAGAGATTGTAGTTTTTTCCAGATGTTTGATGGAGGGAGCAGGTAAGAGCCTGCTCCCCTTTTTTTTGTTCAGCGGTCTCCGAAATAATTTCAAAATATTAGTAATCCCATCCGGACCTTCCTCCCTCCCTCCATTGGCGACCCAAAAAGTAATGAAGTTAGAACTTACAATATTTGGAGTTGTGTAAGGTATTATAAATAGCTTATAAAAAATTGGCGGATCATGCGAGACGAGGTAAACATGGATAAATTTTTTCTTGATACAGATGAAGTTGTTTTGGTTATTGTTGATATTCAGGAGCGGCTTGCTGCCGTGATGGACGAAAGAAAGAAGGTCGTTGA
>JBAIXS010000238.1:0-3364 GCA_037916395.1 Candidatus Sulfobium mesophilum | reverse complement strand
AGAGTAAATTCCCGGAAACGGATAGAAAGAGGGGGTTAGCCGCTATGAAAGTCAGTTATAGCCGGGTAGAGAAACCAGCACTGGAAGAATTGCGTAGTCTCAAGGTTGGAATCCTGTTACAAATCATTGACGACCTTGAGCGCATGAACCTGTCAGTCCGGGAGATCGAAACCATTCTCAAATTATGCGGATTAAACGCTGACTGTGCCCTGAGATATGGGAGAGAAATGAGGGACCTGAAAGCTGGAGGTCTTTTTCACTGTGACAACATCTCGTTGCCATAAGCGGACGGGGGGTGCTGGCCATTTTTTGCGTCAAGAATAATGGAGAGGGTTAAGGCGGAAATCCTCAGTACAACCGTTAACAACTGTTATTTCGCTGGTGAAAAAAACAAACCCATAGTGAGTCTTACGGGGCGAAGCTTAGCAGGCAGCCTGCTTTGCCAACTTCTCAGGAACACTATGTCCGAACTATCCCGGAATGCTTGCCCGAATACTCTGGATTTTTCCATCATATCATCATGGCGATGCTGACTTTTTACAGATATTATTTTTGACGCACATGACTGCAATCATAGTTTGTTAGCCTGAAAGAACATATAATGTATAAAAATAAAGGAGGAAAACGATGCTCCTGCCGACAGCAGAATACTTCAACTGTTATCGCCCGGCTCGCTTCATTTTACTGGGCAGTATTAGGACTAAGTATGCTTGCGGTTGCGGCGGGTGTCCGGGCGGGTCATGGCGGAGCCGCCATGCGAAAATCGGCTGATACGGGCATATGAAACGCTTCGACCAGAATTCCGCAACATGCCAGATCTTCACTTACAAGGAAGGATTGTTTTCGACACTTGCCCACGACCTGCTTATTAATGTCACCTCCTTTGTCATCGAGATAAGCGATGATGATGGAAGCATAGAAAGCAGCTTTGATGCGGGATCGCTGCATGTTGACTGTGTCATAGCCGATGGCAAAACGCGGAGGGACATCCTGAGCGCAGCCGACATGAAGGAGATTGACAAAAATACATTCAAGGAAGTACTGAACGCGACTGCTTTCAAGTTAATTTCCTTTAGTTCCAGGTCAGTCGCCAGGGAAAATTCGTCCTACCGGGTCACCGGCATCCTCGCCCTTCATGGCAAAAACAGGGAGATAAATTTCACTGTCGGCAAAGAGGACGAATGCCATGTGGCAGAGGTTAGGCTCAACCTGCCGGATTTCGGCATTAAACCGTTCAGCGCACTTTTTGGGGCGATGAAGGTAAAGCCGGACGTTCTTATTCGGATAAAAGTTCCCGTCAAAAATGAGGGCGCCAATTGCGGACTAAATAACCAGTAGAGGTTGTAAAAAATTCTAAAAAGTGACATATTTTAATTAAGAAGACGAGGTGAAATAAAGCGATGGTCACGGAGCATGGAAAAGTCTTTTCGGAAGAAGAACTCGATTTCGAGAGAGAAAGACTCCTCAACCTTATAGGGTCCAAGATTGTAAGAAAAGATATAGACGTTGCGCAAAATCTCGCCGGAGATCTTTACGATGTCGAAATGAAGTTTGCTTTGGGCAGGAAAATCAGAAATCTAAAGCGTCTTAACAGGTTTGTATTTCGGCTTATCCTTCTTACTTTGCCTGTCATCGTTGCCTCGATGATTTTTACCATACTTGGCCTGCGTCCTTTCTTTAACCTTACTATCCTGGCTGCTGCCCTGACTACAACCTTCTTATTTATTTTGATAAACGCAGTGGTCATCAGACATTTTGCAAAGACGAGATGGATTATCTTGAACTCGTATGATATCCGGAGGCAGACCTTTATTGGTCGCCTGACCCAGTGGTGTCTGAATTACAACGGACATCAGGCCTTCTCAACGGCAGCGATCAAACGCGAGATTCATCAGTGGCTTGCGATAGAAATGTAGAATAAGCCATCAAGATGCTTTTTTTAATAAAGGACAACAGGGATATAGTTCTGGTCAGCACAAGCAGGGAAATAATGCGGAAGTTCTGGGCCACATACTGGACTTACCGCTACGATTTCAACTTAACCTTTTACGATTTCCTCAGGGAAAACGGGATATCTGTGAGAAAAATCCCTCCGTGGTCGACTCCCCCGGGCGGCGGAACGATTGATATAGAAGTATGTCCTAACTGATCTCATCAAAATTTCTTAACAAAAATAATTACATAGGCTAAAAAAAGATACAGAGAAATTCCACCCGTCAAGGACGCAAGGACGCCGATGCGCGGAGTTAGAAGGATGACCGTCCCGATATACGCAAGCCAGGGAAAGAGCATTATGATCAACCCTTGTGCGTAGGGGACCACCGCTTTCTGACCTGCCTCATTGTATATAGTCAGAAACGTAATCAGCGTCATCACGGGAAGGTTTGCGAAAAAGGCGGCGACCATCGTCCTTGAGTGGCTCGCGAAATAGGTTACGACGCTGATGATAGTCCCTCCGATCAGGAAATACAGAATATATTTGATTCCCATATATGTTCCTGCATCGAAGCTGATTACGCCGCCTTGACGACAAGCACCGCGCAACCCGAAGCGCCAATGACCTTTTCTGTCGAGCTTCCCATAATGAGTTTCCTGATACCTGTCTTCCCGTATGTTCCCATGACAATCAAATCCACCCCTCTTCCGCCCGCCGTTTCGACTATTGCATCAGATGATCTTCCCTGTGGAGTTAAGGCCTCCGCAGAGACTCCCTCCTTCCGGGCCGTTTCAAGGGCTTCGTTTACATAGCTCTCCGCCTCCTTCCGCTCTTTTTCCTCATGTATAGTCGAAAGCGCAATGAGATGGCTTCCACATCGTTTGGCAATAGCTACCGCTTCTGTGATTGCGGCTTTGCTGTGAACGGAACCGTCTGTCGCGACTAATATGTTTTTGTATTCAATCTGTGCGGCCTTTGGTACGACCAAGACCTTGCACGGCGCGATAGGAATGACCTTTGCTGCCACTTCGCCCAGCAGGGCCTTGGCCAAACCCTTGCGTCCGTGTTTGCCGATGACGATCATGTCAACCCTCTTTTCAACAGCCTCATCCACAATGGCTTGTGATGTCTCTGTCGATTCGTGAAAGACCGTTTCGCATCTGATTCCTTCCTTTTCAGCTCTGGCCTTGACGGCTTCAAGATAGGCCGTTGCCTCATCCTCTTCTTTCTCGAAGACGTTGGAGCCTATAGTTTCATACTCGGGGTTTGTTTCAAGCACCATACACGCGTAAATCTTGCTTGAACATTTGGCAGCGAAGCGAATCGCCTCCCTTATTGCTCCTTCACTGTGCATGGACCCGTCAATTGCCAGGAGTAATTTCTCAAGTTTTCCGACCGGACAAAATGCTGCATCAGCCATGTTGTTTT
>JBAIXS010000237.1:0-8201 GCA_037916395.1 Candidatus Sulfobium mesophilum | reverse complement strand
ATTTCTGTTTACAGTTGTTGTAAACGCTTTTCTCAACTAGACATCAACTCCTGCGGACATGATTACCATTATTTATCCGTGCTTGGGTGAGAACAGATGTAAATTTAGGGTTTCTTCCTGAAATTTTGGCTTGACCACTTTGCACCGAATCTGTATATTTTAACCAATAATCCATCATTCGAGCTGTCTTATACAGTCTGTGTAAACCGGAGCCAATTTTCTGAAAATTAAAGCTATTCTCATGATATTTACTAGTTTTTGTGGGTGATAGCTAAATGGGGAAAATTGTCTTATACAGAAAGAAACGGTCTGTACTTATCGGATTATACAGACTGTAGGGCGGACGACACAACAGGAGGATCCTTATGACTACTTTTTTTGCAGATCCTGAGAGGTATAGCTTTAGCGACCTGAGTGATCAGATTCTCACAATGCAGACCGATTACTCATGGCCGAAGGAGTCGGAATGCCTTGAGAAGCATGGGCTGAAAGATGCAAGACGCGTGTTGGATATCGGCAGCGGCAACGGATATTTCCTGTGTCGCATGGCCGAACGTTATCCAGATAAACAATTTACTGGAATAGAAATAAGCGAGCCTTTTGTTGAAAGGGCATTCAAGACCGCCCGTGAAATGAAGCTATCCAATGTAAGATTCATCCATGACAAATGTCCGGTTCGAGGCATCAAGGAAAAGTTCGATTTTATCCTTGCACGCTTGACAATTTACTGTTCCTCGGACAGGGAAGATGTTCTTGCATGGGCTTATGAAATTCTCGAAAATAGAACAAGGATAGGCATAATTGAACTCGACTATGACTGGATATACACATATCCTCACAACCCTATCATCAATAAGGTTTTCGCTGTGCACAGACGTGAGTTTGAAGTGCATGGGGCTGACTGCTCAATGGGAAAGAAGGTCCCCTTCATGTTACAGAACGCAGGGTTCAAAGACATTATGTTTGAAGTTAGGTCATGGTGGTCTTCCTTAGAGCTTACAAATGAACAGTTCTTCAATCTGTTCAGTGCTTATGGGATGTTCTCTGTCAGGATTGCTCCTGATGTTTTTTCTTACGATGACTATAATAGCTTGATAGATTTTCTCAATATGGTGAATTTATCAAGAACTGGAATAGTAGTATATCCAAAGGTTGTGGTGAGTGGGGTTAGGAATGAATAAGTCGAATCTCAATGGCGAAGAAAGAATATGGGGGAGACTCATAAAATGTTGAAATGGTATGAGTGCAAAGCGTTGCACGTCTGTCCAACCCTTATGCCGTCCTATTCAAAAGTCTGGTTCAAGCCTAAGCCTCTTCCAGTTGTCTTCAGGATCGGGTAAGGGGCAGAACCCGTATGCAATCTTCGTATGTCTACAAGGGACCGGGTGTCCTAATCAAAGCAAATAGGTGCCGGGCATAATATTCCACATTGCTCTTGTGACGGTCTGAAGCCGTAGAAATCAGATATTTCATAGAGCATGAATCGGACTTAGCCCTAATGGCGCCAGTTAGGCGTACAGGTTCCCCCGGTCCCAGCCCTACTTCGCAAAGAAGACTTTAGGATGAAACACCTCCTTACGTTTGAGGATGTAATAGACGGCCCGTGCCAGCTTATGGGCAAGTATGGTCAATGACTTTGCAACTCCATGCTTTCGTGCAAGTTTGTCTCGATACTTTTTAGCGTCCGGGTTTCTTCTGAGAAAGAGGACTGCGGCTTCGGAGAAGGCCCATTTAAGGTGGGCATTGCCGATCTTTTTGCCCGAGGAGCCAGTGATCTTGCCTGCTGATTCCTTTGCGCACTTGACGAGCCGGCAGTACGAGACGAAATCCTGGACTCTTTCAAAACGGTTAATATCATGAATCTCGTAAAGGATAACGAGTCCCAGTATCCTGCCAATGCCGGGGATAGATCTGAGGCTGAAGTAAGCGTCGGCGTCATGGACCTTTGCGATAAGTGATATCTCGTGTTCAATGCGATGAAGCAACTGATCGTAGTTGTCTATCAGGGCAAGGTCGAGTTCAATACTTTTTTGAACACCAGGATCGGGGAACCGCCCTGCAACACCTATACGATTGCCTTTTTTGCCGAGATTCTTTCCAATCTCCGGCAGGTTGTATTGATGAAGGGTGTTTTGCACATGGGCGATAAGTTCAGCCCTTTTATTGGCAAGATGGTTTCTTCTTCTGAGGAGATCGCGGGTGGCTCTCATGTCAGAGGGATAGACATAGGCCATCGGCATCATGCCACCACGCAGAAGGGTCGCTATCTTATAAGCGTCTACTTTGTCGTTTTTGGCCTTGCCTCCATGGATCGCCTTCATGTATAAAGCATGTCCCAGGACAAAAGGTATACCCTCATCTGAGCATAGATCGGCGATCCAGTACCAGGTGAATATGCACTCCACAGCTACTACAATGTCCTCACGATATGGAGCAATTACCTTCAGAAAGACTTCGGGATTTGTCTTGATGTCACGATGAAGGACGATCTTACCCTCCTGGTTGAGGATACAAAGGTACATCGTCCTGGCATGAAGATCGATGCCGCAGTAAAATTTGTGCTGCTTGGTGTAAAATCTCATTTGAGGCCTCCTTATGGAAAAGATTGGGTTCCTGAATCATACCTGTTTCGGGTATGATTCAGGGGGGCCTTAATGAGTATCAAGGCAATCCAGCCGACCCGTTGCACTCGCGGCTGATTTTTATCGTTGCACCTGCCAGTTTCTTTCGTAAATCCTTAATAGTTGCAACTTCTGACACCTGCGTAGTCGTCGGCGATATCGACAAAATGACCAGCAGTAGTACGGGGCGAATATCACGTCTGAAGAAAATCTGTGTTGCCCCCGCAATAATGCTTCCTGTACATCTCAGCGACGAGTTTTGTCACATACGCAAGGTTTCTGGCGGAATTGAATGCCCGGCGGAAATTCGGTCAAACTAGGCTTCGCGTAGAACATAACGCCTGACATCAATAAATATCTCTGTCATCAGGCTGTTTGTAACACCGGCCAACAAACGTCATAAACATTCCACCGAAAATATTGTTTTCCATTAGAAACCGGCGTAGCGAGTGGGAAGTGCTTCAGATAGTTTAAGCTGTTAAACAGAACTGGGAGATCGCTAAGACCGTGTGAGGGTATCAGTAAAGTGTAAATTTTGTTAAGACGGCTGACGTGAAGTGAAGCTTTTTCATCCGAGGTGGATAAGCTCCTCCTGGAACTCGCGCGTCCCGTCTGCGTCTTTCAGCGCCCATGATTTTGTGCTCACTACTGTCCCACCAATTACCGAGCAGATGACGTAGGAGAGATCTTCCCAAGCTCGGTCGAGATCAAAGACCGAAGGACGTGGGGGATGGTCAGGGTGGCTGTGTGCGATTCCGAGAAGCTTTAGTCCAGATTGCCGGTACTTTTTCTCGGCAGTTAGCATAGCTTGGGGGTCTATCTCGTAACGATCCTCTGCCCTGACGGAATTGACATTGTTGAGTGGGTCGAATGCCCTGATATGCCGCAGGCCACCTGTTGTCATCTCTCCGAATAGAAGCCCGCAACCCTCATGGGGATAGTTGTCGGCAAAGTGACTCCGGAAGTTCTTCGCAACTGACGGACTGATCCGTACCGCAAAATAAGCAGGGTCGTAAATCTGCTCCGAGAGATACCTGTCAGAGGAGTCTGGCAAGACAGTGACCACGACCGCATTCTCCTGCTCAGAAGCAACGAGGCAAGCAGCAAAATAATTCGCGCCTGAAGAAATGCCGGTATAAAGACCCGATGCGGCAAGGAGGTTCACTCCGCCATATGCTTCATCCGTACTGACAAAAACCGTCCGGGCAAGATTTTGACGATGGCTCAGAAAGATGCCCGTGAGCTTTCTGCCGTTTACCAATATATCCGGGACCGCTTCGGTCGCCATGTGTTTGGTTCCTTCAATGCCGTGCAACTCCTCGGACGGCTCGACGCTTATCACATGCACCCCGGGCTTCAACTTCTTAAACGCAAGGGCAAGTCCTACGGCTGTACCGGCTGTGCCAGTAGCGCAAACGATGTGAGTGACCATGGCTTTTGTCTGCTTAAATATTTCGCGGGCAGTTGCTTCATGGGCCTGGTAGTTAAGAGGATTGTAATATTGGTTAGGCCAGAACCAAGCATTCGGATTCTGTTCATAGATCTCGATGGCCCTCCTGAGAGCCCCGTTCGAGCCTCCGTCCCTATCAGACCAGATAATCTCAGCCCTAGCCGATTCAAGAATATCCTTTCGGTCCCGGCTCACTTGCGGGGGCATAACCAGCGTGGTCTCATATCCAAGAAGGCGGCCGATTACTGCGAGCCCGATGCCTGTATTTCCGCTTGTGGCCTCAATGATGCGCACGCCCGGCCTCAAGTCTCCTGACCGAAGGCCGCCGTTGATCATCGAAAAAGCGGCGCGATCCTTGATTGAGCCGGTAAGGTTGAAATATTCGGCCTTGGCAAAGACACGCGAGGCCGAGCCCGACGGCGTTACGTCAATTAGCGGAGTGTTGCCGATGTACTCAGAGATCCATTTGATGTCTTTCATGTCCGAGGTTGCCACTTTCATCAAAGGCAAATTCGAGCTTTTCCCTAACAAGTATCGATCCGATATATGCGGGTCATCAAGTTTGTCTCTAAGTCTCGTCACAAGGTAGCCTTTACTGGTGAATAGTCGTAATGAGACTTTTTGACAAAGGCTCAAAATAAACCTGCATAACATTGCATCGACTTTCCGTCTGTATTTTAGCACCGTGAACGTTATGCGCGACATTATAGGAGCATGGTTCGAGAGAAAAAGAGCATAATATTTCGTGGTTAACGATTTTTCGCTCGCTACATTCTTCACACAACTCAAGTGTAAAGCCACATATTTGTTGTTTTAGTTCGATTTCTTGTGACATCTTCTGACTCCTTAAAAGACGCTTGTGATAATCCATCATACTTTCTGCAATTTAATAATCATATGCTCAGAAAGAAGTTCTCGTAATTAAATCCTGTCCGCCCGCAATTGCAGGCACGATAGAGATTTCGTCAGTATCGACTACCTCGGTCTCCTCTGCCCGCAAGAATCTTATGTCCTCTTCATTCAAATAAATGTTTATGAACCTCCGGATCTTTCCGCCTTCGCAGAGTCTCTCTGCGATACCCGGATATCTTTTGTCAAGATCCTCAATAAGCTCAAGGACCGTTCCGACCTTTCCTTCTATTTCCTCTTTACCATGTGTCAGCCTTTGAAGCGGCGTAGGGATTATGATTCTTACTGACATTACAACCTCCTTATAATTTTCTAACCAACATCAAACAAATATCGTGAACTGTATCGTCTGCTGCACTCATATGCGACATTTGTTGACTGGAAGCTCAAGTAGTTGCAGCGAGCGTCATTGTCTTTTCCGTGAAATTCTCCTCACACGACTCTTCGATAAGAAGATACAGGCAGAGATCTCCGCTGTCGTTATAATCAAAACAGACCTTCTCATTGACAAGAAGAGAGACGGTATATGCGAGGTCATCGAGCTTGTCTCTGAGTCCACTCATGGTCTTTTCCTCAAGGTCATAAATTTCGAGGATGTCTATGATGTCCTCTATGTCTCCGGAATTATAAGATTCGAGGTTCACCCTTTGGTCTGACAGTGCTTTACCGTTAAGGCGCTTCTTTGCTTGTGCAATCTGAAACTTCAGTCGCTGCAGACATACGTTATAAACTTTAGCTTCCTCCATAGCACTTCTCCTTGCTCCAAAGATTGTTTTCGTTAAAAACGATGCTTATAGCTACAGACCGTGTTAACTGCAAGGCTGATGCCTATGAGCATGATTTTTTCTTTTCTTTGAAATTTTCTGAGTTACACATATAAAAATTAAGTGTTATCCATATATTGCGATAATCTTTGCCGAGACTTCATATGTATAATTCGAAAATTATCCGCTCTTAAATAAAACAGTCCTGTCGATGGGCGATGCCTCTGTTGATTAATTAATAATCATTATGGTTATAATTTATACAGGACAGGGTGTTATGGAAAAGATTGTTCTTCTGACAAAAGAAGCTTCATTGCGGACAGAGCTTTCTGTCCTTCTGCCTAAGGGCTTTGGGCTAGTCACTGATTTGTCATCACGAGAGGGGTCATTTATCTTCCTTGACCTGGATTCGATAAAAAATAGCGTTATAAAAGAGCTGAGTGACGATAACTTCGTGGTGGCTGTCACAAAGCGTAGGTGGACAGAGCCGGCAATGGAGGCTGTGACATCCGGCGCTTATGAAGTACTACATCGCCCCTTTGACAGAGAGATCGTGCGTCGGCTTCTTTTGGAGCTTTCTGCCTTGAGGGATGAAACGAATGACCATATCACGCTGGCTGGGCTCCCGCCTATCCCGACGTGTGTGATTGTAGGCCGTTCTGCGATCATAATGGATGTCTGCAAAAAACTGGCTAGACTTTCCCAGGTAGACACCCCTGTTCTCATTACAGGCGAAACAGGCACCGGAAAAGAACTCATAGCTGAAACAATTGCACAGCTTTCCTCTCGTTTCGGCAAGCCCTTTGCGATCGTCAACTGCGCTGCGCTGCCCGAGAACCTTCTTGAATCCGAACTCTTTGGCTATGAGAAGGGGGCTTTCACCGGGGCTGCTGCCGCAAAAGAGGGGATTTTGAAGATAGCCGATGGAGGATGTGTTTTTTTTGACGAAGTGGGAGAACTGCCGTTTTCCCTTCAAGGCAAACTTCTCCGTTTTATTCAGGCCCAGACCTTCTATCCCCTCGGCGGTACACGTGAGGTGCACGTTGATGTAAGAGTGCTCTCAGCGACGAACAGAGACCTTTTGGGAATGGTAAGGGCCGGGAAATTTAGGGAGGATCTATACCATAGGCTGAAGGTTACGTCCATTCATATTCCACCTTTGCGGCAACGAATGAAAGACCTTCTTCCCCTCGTTAGTTTTTTTGTCCGAAAATACAAACACACCGCGCCCAGGCAGATAAAAGGGTTTTCAAAGGCCTTCATGAAAAAGCTTGCAGACTATGACTGGCCGGGGAATATTCGCGAACTTGAAAACACCATCCGTTCGGCTCTAGCCCTTTCAAAGACCCACTTCCTCACAACGCATGAGCTTAAAGAGTTTGGGCTCACGACATCGGCGCCGCCCCAGACGGAAATTGCACAATCCATCGCATCTGCCATTATTGCCTATGTCCGAGATGCTATCGTTAAAAACGAAAGCAACATATATGACAAGGTCCATCAGGAGATAGACAAACCCCTCTTCAGCTACGTCCTTTCTCACACAAGAGAGAATCAATCTGAGGCCGCCCGCCTGCTCGGCATCAACCGCCTAACACTTAGAAAAAAAATCGGCTAACTTCGCACCCTATTTACCGATATGTGTGGGAACTGCAAGTCAGTCTTCCGGATTTCATGCCCTGCGACCCGTCCTCCGCTGCCACCGCGCCTTATTGATATCGTTAAAGCTACCGAAAAAGTCTACATCTGGCAGTCAAGCCGGACAAATGCTTAGTGTCGTTATATCCTCACGAACTTTGAAAGTCCTCTCTCAGTCCTGTCCCTATTAATTCCTTTATTCTGTAAAGCCAATTTTCTGAATAGCTGTTTTCAAAAGAACTCTTGCGCCTTCTTATGTAAGTAAATTGTGCGGAGTTCCACAGATAATCAGCCTTAAAGCCCAATAATTCTGAAGATCCAGACTTCGACATGTACTCCGGAAACGGTCGCGATCTGGCGGACACTAGGTTCCGAATGATAACTATTACCCTGTCAAAATGATGCCAGCGTTTAGTCGTCGGTGTTAACCGCAAAATAGACGCGCAGATTGCAGGGAAATACGCAGAAAGTTGATTGAAATATGTCTCGCTTCACTTCAGCCCTGAAGGGCTTTCAGTAGATGGAAAGACGGTAAAGAAGTTGCACGTGCCGTTCTCGTCCCGCCTAAGCAGCGATCGGAATTGACATCCGCGGTGGATAATAGATAATAAGTGGACGGATTGCTTCGGCGTCCGAAAAGACAGATCATCTGAGGAGGAGACATGTTCGGGAAGGAGACAGTCAAGAAGACGGTGCAAAAAGCGGTGAAGAGGACCGTAAAGAAGGCAAAGAAGGTCGAGAAAAAAGTGGCGAAGAAGGTGGTAAAGAAGGTCACTGCCGTCAAGAAGACCGTTGCGAAAAAGACCTCATCGGCGGCAA
>JBAIXS010000236.1:0-8333 GCA_037916395.1 Candidatus Sulfobium mesophilum | reverse complement strand
TGGATTGTCCGGTCAAGCCGGACAATGACAACTTTTTTCCGGGACAGCACACTAGTCATATAAGTTCGCCTCGTGGCGACCGGAAACCATCGCCCGGACAGTGACACGCCGCTGTTTTTTTGTTGAGAATAATCACTCCCGAAAGTTATTATAAACACAGACATTTTTTTGAGGTGGAACGAATTGGTTGTCGGCAGACCTTTTTTGACAGTCGAACAGATTCAAGGGAAAGTTAAGGAGCTGGCAGAAGTCATTTCCGACGATTACGACGGAAAGGACCTGCTTGCTGTCGGAATACTTAAAGGCGCTTTTGTTTTTTTCAGCGACCTCGTCAGAATGATCAAAACGCCGCTTACGGTCGATTTTCTGATAGCGTCGAGTTACCTTAAGGGCAACACAACCGGTGATGTGAAACTGCATTACGACATCAGGGAAGAGATTGCCGACAAGGATATACTTCTCGTGGAAGACATCGTGGACACCGGAATAACGCTCAACAGCATAAGGGAACGGATACTTATGAAAGGCCCGAGAAGCCTTAAGATTTGCACCTTCCTCGACAAGGCCGCAAGGCGCGAAGTCCAGGTGCCGCTTGACTATATCGGATTTTCGATTCCCAATGAATTTGTTGTGGGATACGGGCTCGATTACGACAACAAATTCAGAAACCTGCCTTACATATCTGTCTTTAAAAAAACGACTTAGTCCGGAGGTACTCAGATGTACGAATTATCAATTGAAGTGGGTTTTGCGGCGGCGCACCAGCTGCGTGGTTATAAGGGCAAATGTGAAAATATGCACGGCCACAACTGGCGTGTACAGATAAGTGTTTTGGCCGAAAGGCTGAATGAAATAGACATCGCGATAGATTTTCACGACATGAAAAAGATGGCGCAGGAAGTCATAGCGCCGCTTGACCATGCCTTCTTAAACGAGGTGTTTCCATTTACCGAAAAAAACCCCTCTTCAGAAAATATCGCCAAATGGATATTCGATTCCATGAAGAAGAAGATCAATGACGGCAACATCCGAACGGCCGCTGTGACTGTCTGGGAATCGGAAAACGCATCGGCATCATACTATGAAGATTAACCCGGAGTTCGCCCAAAAGGTAATTGCGGGGGCGATAAAGAGGGGGGCGGACCAGGCCGAGGTCTTCATGAAGACTTCAAAAAGCCTGTCGGTTGAGATAAAGGAGCAGGCGGTTGATTCGCTCAAGTCTTCAACCAGTATGGGCTATTCTCTTCGCGTAATCAGGGATGGACATCTCGGTTTTTCTTATGCCACATCTGCTGATGACAGCGATGCCGTGATAGCGCGGGCGATTGAGGCGGCGGGTTTTTCCGATGCCGACGATTTTCTTGATTTGCCCGCCCCCGGGCTTCTTGCTGATGTGAATGTCTTTGACCCTCAACTGAAGGCGGTCAACGAAGATGAGGCGATTAAGGCTGTGAAACTTGTCGAAAAGTCTGTTTTTGAGGCTGATGCACGTATAAAGAAGGTGAGAAAGGCATCAGGCTCATTTAGTTCTTCCACCACACTGATCGCCAACTCCAAAGGGTTAAATGCCGGCTATGAATCAACCGCCTGCAGCGCCCAGGTCACGGCGATAGCGGAGCAAAGCGGGGAAAGTCAGATGGGCTGGGATTATGATGCGGGCTGTTTTCTGAGGGAGCTTTCGTTTGAGGCCGTCGGCAGGGGCGCTGCGCAAAGGGCCGCTCAACTGCTCGGCTCAAGAAAGATTAAAGGATGCAAGGGCAATGTAATCATTGATAACGCGGTGGCGGCAGACTTTATGGGAATATTCGCGTCCTCGCTTTCTTCAGATGCCGTTCAGAAGGGCAAATCCCTTCTTGCGGGAAAGGCCGGCAGGAAGGTTGTCAGTTCGAGGATAAATATGATAGACAGCGGTCTTTTGGACGGAAAGTTGGGAAGCAGCCCTGTCGATGACGAGGGGGTTTGCTCTCAGCAGAAGACGGTAATTCTTGAAGGAGTACTTCAGACCTATCTATACAACACTTATACCGGCCGAAAGGCGGGCGTTGCCTCGACAGGGAACGCGTCGAGGGGAGGTTTTTTAACTCTGCCGTCCGTAGGCATCTCGAACCTTTATCTCGAGCCGGTGTCGGAAATGGATGTCGTGCCACGCGCAAAAATATTTGAAGGTGTCGGCACCGGTCTTTATGTGACGGAGGCAATGGGAGTCCATACGGCGAACCCTATTTCCGGTGACTTCTCTGTTGGGGTAACCGGCCTCTGGATTGAAAAAGGGGAAGCGGCATTTCCTGTGAAAGAAGCCGTCTTGTCAGGCAATGTCCTTGATTTGTTCGGCCGGATTGAAGCCGTGGGGGATGATCTCAGGTTCTATGGAAATATAGGAGCCCCAAGTCTTATAATTTTTGGCGTGGATATCAGCGCGTAGGGTGTTTCTCCTTTGAGATTTTTTAAGGGATTTGTCGTGGATATGATATTTACCAAAACCCAGATATGTAAAGCCTCATATTCGTCATTCCCCGGCTTGACCGGGGAATCCAGAAAGCCCTGGATGCGAGGATCGAGTCCGGGCATGACAATATCAAGATTATGCGGCGCAGCCTGTGGTTTGATGGGTAATCAGCAGGACTAACACTGGGGATGACAATGAAGGTTGCGAAATACTACGGCGCCGGCGACATAAGAATCGAGGAGATGTCAGTTCCCGGGCCGGGTCCGGGCGAGATCGTCATGCGCATCAGGGCCAGCGGGATATGCGGAAGCGACGTTATGCACTGGTACAGACAGGGCAGGGGTCCTGTAGTGCTGGGCCATGAGATCGGGGGCGAAGTTTCGGCTGTCGGTGACGGCGTTACGGCTTATAAGGTGGGTGACAGGGTGAGCGCATCACATCATGTTCCCTGCAACACCTGCCGCTACTGCTTGAAGGGTCACCATACAGTTTGTGATACCTTGAGGAGCACCAATTTCCATCCCGGGGGGTTCAGCGAATACGTGCTTCTGCCTTCCATCAATGTGGACAGGGGAGTTTATCCGCTTCCGCAAGGCATGTCTTTCGAAGAAGCGACTTTTATAGAGCCGTTGGCCTGTGTTTATCGCGGACAGAGAATTGCGGGGACTGGAAGTTATATGAGCGTTCTGGTGATCGGAAGCGGCATCTCGGGCCTTTTGCATATCCAGCTTGCCAGGACACTGGGGGCGTCCCTGGTTGTCGCGACGGACATCAATAATTATAGACTCAGCGCTGCCAAAAGGTTCGGCGCCGACAGGGTCATAGATGCGGGTGAGGATGTCCCCGCGGCTTTCAGAAATATTAACGGCGGCAGGCCTGCGGATATAGTAATATTAACGAATGGTTCGGAAAGGGCCATTATCCAGGCCTTTCAGTCGGTGGACAGAGGGGGTACAATTCTCTTCTTTGCTCCGGCCAACAAGGGCGTCTCGGTCCCGCTTCCTGTTAATGACCTTTTTTGGCGAAATGAGATAACGCTTACTTCGTCCTATGCCGCCAACTATAGTGAGCATATGATGGCTGTGGAACTTATCAGGCAGGGTAATGTAAACGTCCGGGATATGGTTACTCACAGACTTCCTCTAGATGAGACTGCCGAAGGGTTTCGTCTGGTAGAGAGGGCCGAGGAATCATTAAAAGTAATTATCACGCCTTAGGGCGAAAAAAAATATCAGGAGGACATAGTATGGATTGGGGAATTAAAAACCGTCTTTCGAGGATAATAAAGCCTGACGGCAGGACAGTCATGCTTGCGGTGGACCACGGGTATTTCCTGGGGCCTACTTCAGGTCTTGAGGATGCGGGCAGAACCATTGCTCCCCTCCTGCCTTATGCGGATGCGCTTATGCCGACAAGAGGAATCCTGCGCAGTTCAGTCGACCCCTCTTCGGAAACGCCGATAGTCCTGCGTGTCTCTGGCGGAAACAGCATCCTGAGCGAGCTTTCCAATGAAGGGATCACCGTTGCTATGGAAGACGCAATGAGGCTTAATGTCTCAGCGGTTGCCCTGTCCATTTATGTGGGCTCACCCAATGAAAAGCAGACGCTCCTTAATCTGACTAAACTTATCGACGAAGGGCAAAGATACGGCATCCCGGTTCTGGCGGTGACCGCGGTAGGCAAAGAGATGGCAAGGGACGCGCGGTATCTCGCCCTTTGCTGCCGTATTGCTGCTGAACTCGGGGCACATTTTGTCAAGACATATTATTGCGAGGGATTTGAGAAACTGGTAAAGACCTGCCCGGTGCCGCTAGTGATGGCAGGGGGGAAGAAACTTCCGGAGATGGAGGCGCTTGAACTTACGCATAACGCCATAAAAAGAGGGGCGGCAGGCGTAGATATGGGTAGAAACATCTTTCAGTCCGATGATCCAGTCGCAATGATACAGGCTGTGCGGGCTGTTGTTCATGATAACGCCTCGCCTAGGCAGGCCTTTGATGTTTATAAGGCATTAGGAAAGAACAGGAAGCCTGAAAAGAAGAAGGGATTAAAAAGTGTGACCGCCTCAAAGGAGCAGTTGAGCAGGCACTAGAGCACAACTTAGAAAGCGGCTGATGCAGGATATGCTCCGAAAAACTTTATAATGTCGCAATTGGATGGTTAAGATTTTCAGATCCTTGTGATGAATAGTATTGGCTTAGGATCATCAAAGATCTTACAAAGGTGGCGCAGATAAAGTTTTTCTCTGCATATTCCTGCATTTTGTATTAAGAATAGTCGGCGCTGGGATTACTGGTCTGTCGTTTGAGTCACAGGTCATTAATACCCACGTAAGGAAGGATTCCCGACGCTTTTCGCTTGCGGGAATGAACAGAGAAGGACGACGTCCCGACATTCTTGTCATTCCGGCTTGTCCGGAATCTTTCTTCTAGACGCTCTTATCTTAGTCTTAGTCACTGATGCGAGTTATTCCTTCCAAAAAGTTGGCCAATTCTGGTAAAATTGGCAGTTACGTAATCAGCAGTTTTTCGGAGCAGCTTTGGTTTGATCGGGTGAGCTAAATTCTGGAGGTAATGATGGACTATTTTTTGACTGAAGAACAGATTATGATAAAAGACCTTGCGCGGCAGATCGCCGAAGAGAAGATCGTGCCGGTAAGGAGTGAGCTCGATGAGACAGGGCAGTTCCCTTGGGATATTATGAAGACGCTTGCCCAGTCAGACCTTTTCGGTCTTTTCATACCCGAGGAATTCGGAGGCCTGGGGAAGGGATGTCTCGAACTGTCGATAGCGGTCGAGGAATTGTCCAGGGCATGTCTGGGAGTGTCAACGACCTTCGCGGCAAATGCGCTGGGGACTTATCCTATTCTTCTTTTCGGCTCCGATGAGCAGAAGAAGAAGTACCTTCCTGACATTGCGGCCGGCAAAAGACTTGTTGCTTTTGGTCTGACGGAGGCCAACGCGGGCAGTGACGCCGGCGGCATACAGACGACTGCGCGTCTTGACGGAAACGAATACATAATCAACGGAACCAAACAGTGGATCACCAATGGCGGAGAGGCCGAGATATACACGATCATCGCCATAACCGACCGCTCAAAGGGACCCCGCGGGGCTTCGTCCTTTGTCATAGAGAAAGGCACGCCGGGTTTTTCGTTCGGCAAGAAGGAAAACAAGATGGGAATCAGGGCCTCGGCAACTACGGAACTCATTTTCGATAATTGCCGCATCCCAAAGGACAACATCATCGGTAAGGAAGGGATGGGCTTTGTGGTTGCGATGAAGACTCTCGATAATTCCAGGACCGGTGTGGGGGCGCAGGGAGTCGGTGTCGCGCAGGGCGCTTTTGATGAAGCGGTGAAATTTGCCCGGCAGAGGGTGCAGTTCGGCCATCCGGTTATAACCTTTCAGGCAGTGCAGCATATGCTTGCTGATATGGCGACGTCTATCGAGGCGGCGCGCGCGCTTGTGTACGCGGTTGCCAGATTGGTCGACAGCGGGGCCAAGGATGTATCCAAGGAGTCCGCAATGTCCAAGGTGTTTGCCACGGACGTTGCTATGAAGGTGACTACCGACGCGGTTCAGGTGATGGGTGGATCGGGCTATATGAAGGAATACCCTGTTGAAAAGATGATGAGAGACGCCAAGATACTTCAGATTTACGAGGGGACGAACCAGATACAGAGGAACGTGATAGGGCAGGCGATTATCAAAGAGGCCGCGAGAAATAATAAATAATAAGGCGGCTTCAACTTCATCTTTTAATCAATATTTGTTATCAGGCCATGGTTTATCTGAGAACTGCAATTGATGCAGGGCAAGACTCTAATAAAAAAACTTTATAATACAGCAACTTGCATTGCTATATTTTAAGCATCTCTTTAATGGAGCCTGTCCATTGAGTAGCAAAAGTACTTCGCTTTGATATAATAGAGCGTTTCAATAATTCTGGAGGATAAATTGTGAAGATAGTCGTATGTGTAAAACAGGTCCCCGACACCGCTGAAGTGAGGATCAATCCCGAGACTAACACGCTGATCAGGGACGGCGTGCAGAGCATAATTAATCCCTATGACATGCACGCAATAGAGGCGGGACTTCAGATCAGGGAAAAGGCTGGCGGCACGGTGACGGTGGTAACTATGGGTCCGCCTCAGGCTGAGACAGCACTTCGAGAGGCGGTCTCGATGGGCGTTGACAACGCAGTGCTTTTGACCGACAGGGCCTTTGCGGGTTCTGATACCTGGGCTACGGCTTATGCGCTTTCAAAGGCGATCGAATATCTCGGCGCCGATGTTATACTCTGCGGGAAACAGGCTATAGACGGCGATACCGCACAGGTCGGGCCTGAGATCGCCGAGTTTCTCGACATTCCGCATGTTGCCTACATAAGGAAGATCGATGACATACGGGATAACAAAATAATTGTTGAGAGGCTGATGGATGAAGGGTTCGATGTAATAGAGGCCTCCTTCCCTGTGCTGCTTACGGTGGTAAGGGAACTTAACGTGCCCAGGATGCCTTCGTTAAAAGGAAAGATTGCCGCCAAGAAGGCAGAGATCAAGAAGCTCTCGGCGACCGATATCAAGGCCGAAGAAAACAGCCTTGGCTTGAAAGGATCGCCTACACAGGTGAGGAACATATTTGCGCCTGATGCCAAGAAGGACCGCAGGATGATCGAAGGCACAGCCGAAGAAATAGTTGACGTGATCGTTAAAGAACTGGTGGGAGTGAAATGTTTATAAAGGTAATTAAAGACAAGTGTACGGGCTGCGAGACATGTCTGTCTTCATGCCCCTATGATGCGATAGTCATGAAGGAAGGCAGGGCCGGGATCACCGAACTCTGTCAGATGTGCAGGTCCTGTCTTAGCGTATGCCCCGAAGGCGCTATAGTCGAGGTCATGGAAGAATCCGATAAAAAAGAGAAGGCTCAGGGCAGCGGAGTATGGGTCTTTGCCGAGCAGCGCGAAGGCGTCATAGCGGGCGTATCTTTCGAGCTTCTTGGAGAAGGCCGGAGACTTGCCGGCATGCTCGGGACGAAGCTTTCTGCCGTGATGTTTGGGCCTTCAGAAACCGCCGCCGATGAGCTCATCAAGTGGGGCGCAGACGTCGTGTATCACTGCGACGATGAGATAGTGAAAAACTTCAACGACGAGCCTTATGCTTCACTGCTTTCAGATCTCATTAAGCTTTACGGGCCGGAGATAGTCCTGGCCGGCGCAACGGCCATCGGAAGATCTTTTATCCCCAGAGTAGCGGCGAAGTTAAAGACGGGTCTCACAGCCGATTGTACAGGTCTTGATATTGACGGGGAGACAAAGAATCTCCTTCAGGTCCGGCCGGCCTTCGGCGGAAACATTATGGCCACTATACTTTGCCCTCACACTAGACCGCAGATGGCTACAGTACGGCCCAGGGTGATGAAAAGGGGCGAATACGATGCGTCAAGAAAAGGCGAAGTCGTCAAGGTGGGTTCCGACAATGTCAGATCGAGGACTAAGGTGCTCCAGACTGTCAAGGAAGTATCTGAGGTATCGGTTAATCTTCAGGAAGCCAATATTATTGTTTCCGGCGGAAGAGGAGTTGGCGGAGAGAAGGGGTTTCAGATGCTTCGTGAGCTTGCGGATGTCCTGGGCGGCTGCGTAGGGGCTTCGAGGGCGGCTGTGGATGAGGGATGGATACCCTACAGGCACCAGGTGGGTCAGACAGGAAAGACTGTCGGTCCGAAGCTATACATAGCCTGTGGCATCTCAGGCGCTGTGCAGCACCTTGTGGGGATGCAGTCTTCAGACATCATTGTTGCCATAAATAAGAATCCCGAGGCGCCGATATTCAATGTTGCCAACTACGGCATCGTCGGGGACATCTTCGAAATTGTGCCGCTGC
>JBAIXS010000235.1:0-6194 GCA_037916395.1 Candidatus Sulfobium mesophilum | reverse complement strand
CCGTAGAGCCGGTGGGAGTTGAGATGATCAGCCCGTCGGCCTTATACGTAGTCACGTAAACCCCGTTAATGAGGGTTTCAAGGTCTATTATTCTGGCGAGAGCACCCTTATTTATAACCACATCATTAAGCACCGTGTATTCGGCAATCTTTTCTCCCTCTCTTACAATGCGAGCGCAGAGCATCAGCCGCTCTTCAACGATACAGCTGTCTGAAAGCATCGCGTCTACGGCATCATATAACTCGTTACGGTTTATCTCCGTAATAAAACCCATCGTCCCCAGGTTGATGCCGAGAATCGGAATCCCCTTTTCGGCTACGAGCCTGCTTACACTAAGCATAGTACCGTCGCCTCCCAGGACCATCACGACGTCAGCGCGCAAAGCAATTTCAGGCCTGCTATATCCCTCTATGTTCAGCCTCGCTGCTGCCTCCGGATCGACATACGTCTCGTGCCCCTGAATCCTCAGCCGGGGCAGAAGCTCCTTGAGGATTTCCTCAGCTTCAGGCCTCCCTGGCTTACTGATGATGCCTATCTTCTTCATTCAGCCCTTCCACAAATATTTCCCTGCGGTTATTTCCCACGTCCCTTATCCGGACCTTTATAAAATGCTCTGCCATGGGGCCCAGTTTTTCGGCCCATTCAATAACGGCCACTGAATCTTTGTTTATACAGTCCCAGATTCCGGTGCCGTCGATGTCCTCTTCTTTTTCCAACCTGTAGAGGTCAATATGAAAAAAAGATGGGTTGCTGTCATATTCGGCTATTATAGTAAAACTGGCGCTGGTAATGTCTCTGGCCGAAATTCCTATGGCCCTGGCAACACCCCTTACAAAGGTGGTTTTCCCTGCGCCCAAGTCGCCATAAAGCGCTACAACATCACCGGGCTTCAAATTCTTTCCGAGCTCATATCCTATCTCCTCGGTCTCATCAGGGCCATTACTTGCCCGCTTCACCCATCGCACCCCTGATCACATCCGCCTTGCCGATAATGCCCACGAGCTTGCCGGAACTTACAACGGGAAGGTGATGCACCCCTTTTTCAGACATTATGGTGGCCACCTCCTGAAGAGACGTCTCCGGATCCACGCTGATCACTTCGCGGTTACATATCTCCGAAACCTTCGAGGCCGACATCCTCTGTATCTCTTTCTCCATCGATGACGCGCCCAAAGGGATGAAGGCGTCAAAAAGTCTGATAATCGTAGGAATATGGAATCGTCCGCTCCGCTTTATCAGGTCGTTTTCGGTCACAACCCCGAAGAGATTCTTCTCTTTATCAACGACCGGCACGCCGCTTATCCCTCTTTCGATGAAAAGTCTGCCGAGTTCCTCGACGGTGGTTGCAGGAGAGACCGTAACAACATCCTGACTCATTATATCCTTAGCCTTTATCATAAAACCCCTCTTTTCTTTTTAATAATATTACCATGGAACAGAGCTGTTTGTGAGGATGAAATCGTAATCCAGGAGACTTACCAATGATTAAGAGCAAAAAATTTCCCGACTTAGAAAACACCGCCTCCGACGCTATTTTTGCTGGGACTTCTTGTCCTTCTTGTTCGCATACATCGCCCTGTCTCCCCGGACAAGCAGTTCTTCGATGGTCGAAGGACGTTGAGGGTCGTAATGAGTGACACCTAAGCTGAGTGAAAGCCTGTCGCCGTCGCTTCTCTCCCTGTTTGCAGTCTCAATATATTTGCATAACCGACCGACCGTTATCTTCGCCTCTGTCTCAGTCATCCCTATCGGCATCACCACGAATTCGTCACCTCCGATACGGGCTATGATATCGGAATCACGGAAACTGCTCTTCAGGATTTGTGCCGTCATGACCAGCGCCGCATCTCCCTCATGGTGCCCGTAGGTATCATTAATTACCTTCAGATTATCCATGTCCGCGTAGAGAATATAGACCCTGTTTTTGTTCCTGTTAGCCATCCTTGTATGCTGTTCAGCCAGCGTAAAGAAGCCGCGGCGGTTATAAAGACCCGTAAGCTCATCAGTAAGAGACAGCTCACGCAGTTCCTGTTCCATGCGTTTCATCTCCGTTACGCTCTTGGAGACGACAGTCACTGCTGAAATGCTGCCGTCTGCATTTCTGACCGGACTGAGAGTCAATAAATAATGCTCTCCGTCCCTCTCGCTCAGGTGATCTACCCGCATGGACTCTCCCCTGGCAACGACTTCCTCGACAATTTTTTTAAACTCCGCCGTTATCGCGTTCGAGTGAAAATCGCCGTACGATTTTCCTACGTATTCAACGTCGTTGACGCCCATCCGCCTCCGGTGTTTCTTATTGATGAAGAGATAGCGATAGTCTCTGTCTATAACATATATGGAATCGTCGGTGGACTCCACAAGAGAGCGGTATTTCTCCTCGCTCTTACTCAGGGCAGCCTCCGCCAGTCTGTGCTCGCCAATTTCCATCTCCAGTGATTCATTAATCTCTCTTAACTCGGCGTTCGCCACAGCCATCTTCTGCGAGACCATAACGATCTCCTTTTCCTTCTCTACGATATCCGACAGCGTCTTACCCGCTGTCCTGACCACAAAATAAACTAAGACCGCGCCGATCAGCAAAATACCGCCCGTCAGGATTTCCGGCGGAAAAGGCCTGGAAAACAACGGCACGATCACGCATATACTTATCAGGAAAAACAAAACGGAAAACCATGACAGAGCAATCCATTTTCCATGCAGAAAACCCGACGCATTTTTTCGTATTTCAAGAGCAGTTACCACTGAAAGCAGCATTATCGCCGCTCCTATGAAGAGCTTGAAAGAACTGATTATCCGGATCATTCCCCTGCTTCCCCTCCCCTTCAAAATTGTTGCGGCCAGTTAGCCGTCATCTCACGGCCACATTCCCTCTATTTTCCAGCCGGATGCTTTACAAAAAATTTTCAGAGATATAATTACATAACCCAAAAAACCCGGGGCATTTCACACTCTCACTTCAGTTTCGACAGTCTCTCCCTTTGGTTTGATAATCCAGATATGACCAAACTCCCCTTCCTGATATACTCTCGCGAGGCCTACCCTCAAAAGCTCCAACAGAGCAAGGAAAGTGACAATCAGCTGACTTCTGCCGGCTGTTTCACCGAAAAGTTCTTCAAACCTTATACTGTCAGAACTTTCCAGGCGATCTACAATTAAGAACATCCTGTCTTTAACGGTAAGAGTCTCCTTTGTGATCGTCTGCACCTCAGGAGGAGCAGATTCAAGAAGCTTCCTGAAGGCGCCAAGAAGATCAAAGACGTTCACATCAAAAAGGCAGAGCTCGGCGTCGCCCTGTTCCTCTGCGCCTTCTTCAGGTTCGCGTGAAAAGATCTTCAGAGACTCCTCTTCCCGCTCCTTCAGTATAGCAGCGGCATCTTTGTATGCCTGATACTCAAGAAGCCGTTGAACGAGTTCGAGCCGGGGGTCTTCCATCTGCTCGGCAACCCCCTCTGCAACCTCCTCAGGCGGCAACAGCATCCTCGACTTGATCTGTATGAGTGTGGCGGCCATAACCAGAAACTCCCCCGCAATTTCCAGATTGAGTTCCTTCATCATCCCGATATACTCAAGATAACGCCCCGTGATAAATGAAATCGGGATGTCGTAAATATCAATCTTATTTTCCCTGATAAGATGAAGGAGAAGGTCCAGGGGGCCTTCAAATGCCGGCAACTTTATGGTATACAGGTCTTCCATTGTTCACTCAGATTATGATTGCAGGTATTTTAACAAATTGCGAGAAAAAATTAGCCGTCCTGCCAAAAAACCCAGTGCCGGCATCACGCTTGATAATAGGTGGTGGTAAATGGTCAGCCGGAATTAAGAAAAGATCAGCTGTCTTCTTAAACTGAGTTTGTCCGGCACACGCAATAATACGCTAGGAAAAAAGACCCAACCGACAAAATACGAAATGAGCGGAATACGGCCCTACTTTTTTCGGCCTTTTTTCGTGACGTAAGCGGTTCTGGCAGAGATATCCGGGTCTATAAGATAGGCCTCCTTGAAATACCGGTTCGCTTCGTCGAATTTCTTCAGCTTATACTCGGCATATCCAAGAAGGTAATACGCAGCAGGATCAGGGGTTACGGAGGTATAGTTCTTTAAATATTTCTCGGCGCTCCTGTAGTCCTTTTTGCCGTAATACCTCAGCCCCTGCTGAAGATCTTTACTGTCTGCATACGTCTGAGAGCATACCGCCAAAGCCGTCAAAAGAGCAAAGAATACATATAAAGAGGCCTTCATCTTCTATCTCCTTCCGCCTTCACTGGTAATTTTCATCTTATGGACTTAAATATATCATAAGAAACGTAAATAGTCCAAAAAAGCATGCCACCAGATCTAACCGGAAAAAAACCCTCCGAGATCAGCTTAGTGGCTTCGGATTACCTGTCAACCACCGTTTTCATTCGCCATTATATGTCTGTGGATGGATGCTGCTGCCCTTCTGCCATCACCCATGGCAAGTATGACTGTTGCGCCTCCCCTGACGATATCACCGCCGGCAAAGACGCCTCTTTTGCGTGTTGCTCCGGTATCGGATTCAACAACAATATTTCCGCCTTTGACTGTTTCAATATCAGGCGTAGTATGCTGAATCAGAGGATTGACGTCGTTGCCTATCGCAACTATAGCGACATCAGCCTCCATTTGGAACTCTGAACCTGTTATCCGCAGCGGCCGTCTCCGCCCCGATTCATCTGGTTCGCTAAGCTCCATCCGTACAAATTCCATGGCCTTCAAACGTCCTTCCCTGTCCCCTATAAACCGAAGAGGAGCCGTCAGGAACTTGAATTTAACGCCTTCTTCCCCGCCGTGGCGGACTTCTTCGGCCCGCGCCGGCATCTCCTCAAGAGATCGTCTGTAGACTACCGTCACTTCCTCAGGACAAAGCCTCAGGGCCGTTCTTGCCGAATCCATGGCGGTGTTTCCGCCGCCTATGACAACAATCTTTCTGCCCCGCAGAACCGGAGTATCGTACTCCGGAAATCTGTAGGCACGCATAAGATTCACGCGCGTCAGGTATTCATTGGCTGAATAGACACCTACTAGATTTTCTCCCGGGATGTTCAAAAAGAGAGGAAGTCCCGCGCCGGTCCCTATAAATACGGCGTCATACCCCTCAGAGAAAAGACCATCAACGGTCTCGATCTTCCCGATAATCGAGTTTAGCTGTATCTCCACACCCATCTTCTTAAGATATTCAATTTCCGCCTCGACAATTTTTTTGGGCAGCCTGAATTCCGGTATGCCGTACATCAGGACTCCGCCGGGAACATGCAGGGCTTCAAATATGGTCACCTTATGTCCTCTTTTTACAAGATCGTCCGCCACCGTGAGACCTGAAGGCCCTGAACCAACCACAGCAATTTTCTTCCCCGTCCACTTCGGTATTTCGGGTATGGAGACAGCTTCACTCGCTCTCTCATAGTCGGCAACAAAACGTTCGAGTGCGCCTATCGAAACCGGCTTCCCCTTTTTGCCCCGCAGGCATAACTTTTCACACTGGTCTTCCTGGCGGCAGACCCTCCCGCATACGGCGGGAAGCGGGTTGCTCTCCTTAATTTTTCTTGCAGCCTCAACGAATCTGCCCTCGGTCACAAGCTTTGTAAACCATGGGATATTCACATTCACCGGACATCCGCTGACACACTTCGGGTCCTTGCACTGAAGGCACCTCATGGCCTCTCTTACAGCCTGGTCCTCGCTGAATCCGTAAGGGACCTCGTGGAAGTTGGCTATCCTTTCCAGGGGCTCCTGTTCTCTCATCACCTGTCTGGGTATGTTCTTTCGCTGACTGTCAGTCATCAGATGTTCCTCTCGTAACACCGGGGCCCTTCATGATAGGTAAGCTCCTCCATGGCCATCTTCTCTTCGGTAAAATAACTCCGGTTCCTTCTTAGGAGTTCTTCAAAATCGACCTCATGCCCGTTGAACTCAGGACCGTCGACACACACAAAGCGTATCCTGCCGCCGATGGTCACCCTGCAAGCCCCGCACATCCCGGTGCCGTCTACCATAATCGGATTAAGACTGACTACCGTATGAAGTTTATGCGGCCTCGTTACATTGCAGACCGCACTCATCATCGGCAGAGGACCGACAGCAAGCACCATATCGATCGCCACAGGCTCATCTATGAGCCTTTCGAGTATCTGGGTAACAAACCCATGATGCCCATAGCTGCCGTCATC
>JBAIXS010000234.1:0-4829 GCA_037916395.1 Candidatus Sulfobium mesophilum | reverse complement strand
GTGCAGCGCAACTCTGTAATTTCTCCGGTTTTCTCATCCTTTACAACCCCGGTGCAGGTAATATAATAGGCATACCTCAGACGCACCTCACGCCCAGGCGCCAGCCGGAAAAACTGCTTCGGAGGGTCCTCGCGAAAATCGTCTTTCTCAATGTATATAATACGCGAGAAAGGAACTTTTCTTGTCCCCATGGACGCGTCTTCGGGGTTATTTACTGCATCGAGTTCTTCGGTGAGATCATCAGGGTAATTCTCTATAACTACCTTAAGCGGCCGCAGCACCGCCATTGCACGGGGCGCACGCTTGTTGAGGTCCTCGCGCACGCAGAATTCCAGCAAGCCGATATCAACAAGGCTCTCGCGCTTGGCAACCCCTATCCGTTCGCAGAAATTACGAATCGCCTCAGGCGTAAAACCCCGCCTCCTCATGCCGGCTATTGTGGGCATCCGGGGATCATCCCAGCCCGAGACATAGCCTTCCTGCACCAACTGGATCAGTTTCCTTTTGCTAAGGATGGTGTGGCTTAAGTTCAGTCGCGCAAACTCTATCTGCTGTGGAAGTGGCCTCTCAAGAAGCCCTCCCTCGGCGAGCCGCTCAAGCAGCCAGTCATAAAATGGCCTCTGGTCTTCGAACTCAAGCGTGCAGATCGAGTGGGTGATATGTTCGACCGCGTCTTCTATAGGATGGGCAAAAGTATACATCGGGTATATGCACCACTTGCCGCCGGTGCGATGGTGCTCCGCATGTTTGATGCGATAGATGGCCGGATCTCTCATATTGATATTCGGTGAGGCCATGTCTATTTTTGCACGCAGCACCATCGAGCCATCAGGATGACTGCCGCCGCGCATCTCCCGAAACAGCCTTAGGTTCTCCTCCACAGAACGTCCCCGAAAGGGAGAGTCCTTGCCGGGCGATGTCAGCGTACCCCTTTTTTCGCGCATCTCGTCGGCAGTCTGGCTGTCCACGTATGCATGTCCAGCAGCAATGAGATATTCTGCAGCCTTGTACATGAAGTCGAAGTAATCACTGGCATAGAGCGCCTCAGGCCCAAAGTCGAAGCCCAGCCATCTTACCGAGTCTATAATAGAGTTTACGTATTCCTGTTCTTCCTTTTCGGGGTTCGTATCGTCGAAGCGGAGATTGCACAGACCGCCGAAATCCCGGGCAATGCCGAAGTTAAGACAGATAGACTTTGCATGACCGATATGAAGGTACCCATTGGGCTCCGGGGGAAAACGCGTATGGACCCTGCTGTCGTACTTTTTAGTCTTTATGTCATCTTCCACTATCCCGCGTATAAAATCAGCGGGGCGTGAAACGTCGTTTTCGGCCATTCTACGATTCCCTTCCTGAATTTGTTCCTTCTATCGTCTCTATAGCCCTTTGAAGCCTTTTAATCGTTTTTTCTTTTCCCATGATCTCGAGCACTTCAAATATGCCGGGACTCTCGGTCCCGCCGGTCATTGCCACGCGCACAGGTTGTGCAAGATTGCCGAGTTTAATGCCGTGTTTTTCAACAATCGACCTGAAAAGCCCCTCAATCGAGGCATGAGAAAAATCTGTAAGATCTCCCAACTTCTCTTTCAGTTCGCTCAGCAAACCAAGACTTTTTTCGTTCAGAAACTTATTCTTCGCCTTTTCGTCGTACCCGACGTATTCGACGATATAATAGCGCAGGAGTTTCGCCAGTTCCACCAAAGTTTTTGACCGCTCCTGAAGCGTCCTGACCGCCCCGGAAAGCCATACCATGTCAAGGGACTGCCCCTCTGAAACAAGATTTTCCTTCCTCAGAAAAGGAAGCACAAGTTCAGAGAGACTCTCGGGACTCAGAGACATGATGTATTGCTGGTTCAGCCAGAGGAGTTTTTCAGGGTTGAATACAGCGGCGGCCTTTCCCACGTTTTCGAAACTGAAATACTCTACAAGCTCTTCTCTGGTAAATACCTCCTGATCGCCGTAAGACCAGCCGAGCCTCACGAGGTAATTGACGAGAGCATCCGGAAGGTATCCCATCTCATGATAGGCCATAACCGATGTTGCGCCATGTCTTTTCGAAAGCCTCGTCTTGTCCGCACCGAGTATCATCGGCAGGTGCGCAAATTTCGGCATGGGATATCCAAACGCGCTGTAGAGCTGCATCTGCTTGGGCGTATTATTGAGGTGGTCGTCTCCCCTGATGACATGTGTGATCTTCATATCCACGTCATCCACCACTACGGTAAAGTTATAGGTAGGTGTCCCGTCGGAGCGGAGGATGATCAGGTCATCGAGCTGAGAATTCTCAAACTCAACCTTCCCGCGGATCATATCGTCCACTACGGTGTAACCCTCCTGAGGCATTCTGAATCGTACGGCGGGAACTCTGCCTGGAACCGGCTCCTTGATATTTTTGCATCTCCCGTCGTACTTTGGAGTCCTGCCCTGCGCAAGCGCCTCCTGGCGTCTCACCTCAAGCTCTTCCGGGGAACAGTAACAGTAATATGCCTTTCCTTCTTCGATCAACTTTGAGACGTAGCTGCGGTAAACATCGAACCTGTCCGTCTGCCTGTATGGGCCCTCATCCCAATTAAGGGCAAGCCATTTCATGCCCTCAATGATCGCATCTATATATTCATCAGTCGACCTGGTCCGGTCGGTGTCTTCGATTCTCAGTATAAATGTCCCGCCAAGGTTCCTCGCATAAAGCCAGTTGAAAAGGGCTGTTCTAGCCCCGCCAATATGCAGAAAACCGGTCGGGCTCGGCGCAAAACGAACTCTCACTCCCTCAGCCAAGATAACCTCCTTTTAGAAATTGCCCTTCACTATATCGAGCCTCAGAAACATTTCCGTGCCGTCATGTATTTTGAATCTGTCGTCCGCCCGGTATCCGGCAACCCAGACTATATCATCTCCGGAAAAAACGATGGGGACCATATCCCTCTCGTCACGGGGGACCTTTGCGTCAACAAAAAAATCCTGAAGTTTTTTCCGCTTTCCAAAGCCCAGCGGGAAGAAAAAATCGCCGGCCGTCCTCGGTCTTATCCTAAGGGGAAATTTCATGCCGGCCGCATCAAGAAGTACCGATGATCTTCCGTCGCCGGAGTCTCCCTTTGCATTGCCGACAAGCGCACGGATCACCGTTCCTGTTCCTTTGATGGCAATCTCCGCCGGCGGTTTCAGTTCATATTCACCGATCCTCCCCGCTTTTTCAGACGTAATGACCAAAAGTGAGTACCCCCTTATGACCCTTATCCCCCGCGGCAGAAACAGTCTGTCTCCGGAGGAGCCGCGCCTTATGAGGGTCATGATGTCTTCCACGTGAGTAAAACTTATTCCTCTAAGGCTGTCAGTCTCCTCTATGGCCCTGCGAAGGACCCGCCGCAATATAGCGGTATCCATGCTCTCCATCGGGGCAAGGAACAATTCGATCCTTTCCTTCGTCTTTCTGCTGATCATCTTCATCAGTGCCTTGGTCACCACGATAATGAAATAACGCTCTTCTTCCTGAAGTATATGTGAGGTATGCGTCATCGTACCTGCCAGCGAAGGATTCAGCTCTTTCATTATCGGGACGAGCACCTGTCTGATTCTGTTTCGGAAATATTCAGTGCCAAGATTTGATGAATCGATTACAAATGATATGTTGCCGGCGGCAAGAAAACCCTCTATATCGGCTCTCTCGATTTCAATAAGGGGCCTTATAATGTTGCCGCGCCTTGCAGGCATACCCGAAAGGCCGGCAGGACCAGCTCCCCTCAGGAATCTCATGGCCATAGTCTCTATCTGGTCATCGGCGTTGTGGGCAAGCGCAATTTTTGACGCTCCCGCTTCAGTGGCTGCCTCATCAAAAGCCTGATACCTCAATTGGCGTGCAGCCTCCTGTTTATTGAGTCCAAACTTTTTTGCCCGGGACAGCACATCAACAGATTTTACAAGAAAATTCACTCCCTTCTCCCTGCAATAATCTTCACAGAACGCGATCTCTTTCCTGACCTCCGCAGGCCTGAGATTGTGATCAACATAAACGGCATGAAGGGTCAATCTATATCTCTCCCTAAGGTCTGTCAGCACACTCAGAAGACAGACGGAATCCGGCCCTCCCGACAACCCCACAAGGACGGTCTCACCTCCTGAGAGCATTCCATATTTATCAATCGCAGATATTACACGGTCCCTGAGACTTCCACCGGTTTCGGCTCGTGATTTCATGGTTGCCGTCCTTCTGTGCGGACTAACTTTATCATCAAGCGTTTCATATCGAATCATAATTATATTATTATAGAGTAAATCCGCACAAGCTGCATTCATAAGAAGGTATATGATTACAGATGCACATGCCAGAAAAGAAGATATATAGCAATACCAAACAGTCTAAGAGGCCTCAGAACAAGCAGCGCAAAAGCGCCTATGGAGACGAATCACCCATTTGCACTAATGCCGGATGCGTCCTTAGAAAAAAAGCTAAATGCTTTGGATTTGAGGGTTGTCCGGGCTTTAAGGGAAAGTAACGGCGGACCGCACCACTATCCGGGCGGCAACGATTACTCCGGCCAAATTCTCGCCTCAAAATAAAAAATAGCATATGGCTGCAATATTTTCAAAAGCGCTAAATACGGCCGATTTCGGGTGAGGATAGCACCTCAACAGTCCTTATCATCCCTTACAATTTCGTTGCCTGCTCCCGTGTTATTATAAGTCAGCATGAAACGTGTAGTCATAACAGGGATAGGTGCCGTGACCCCTTTGGGAAACAGCTTCAACGAATCCTGGGAGGCGGCAAAGGCAGGCAAAAGCGGCATCGGTCCCATAACGAGATTTGACGCCTCACGTCTTCCATGGAAGGTGGC
>JBAIXS010000233.1:0-13102 GCA_037916395.1 Candidatus Sulfobium mesophilum | reverse complement strand
AAGGTGGTTGAGGACGGTGAGTTCTACAGGGTTGGCGAGACGAAACTGATCAAAGTGGACGTAAGGTTTATCGCCGCCACTAACCAGGATGTCAAACGTCTTATCTCTGAAGGCAAATTCAGGGAAGACCTGTATTACAGGCTGAATGTAATGGAAATATACATTCCTCCTCTTAGGGAGAGGATGGATGACATCAAGCCTCTGAGTACGTATTTTCTTCAGAAACATCTGCCGAGTGCGCACAAGGCGATAACCGGCTTTACGAAAGAGGCAATGGATATATTCATGAATTACAGTTTTCCAGGTAATGTCAGAGAGCTTGAGAACCTTATAGAGCGTGCTATTATTCTCGAAAAAGGGCCCCTAATCACACCATCTAGCCTCCCTCACAGCATTCAGGTGCTTCATATAGATACGCTGGATTCCGGCCGTGTGCTGACTGTTGACGAAATCGTGAAGGAATATGCAGAAAAAGTCCTTAAGATGCTGGGCGGAAACAGGACAAAGGCGGCCGAAATGCTTGGCATATCAAGGACCAGCCTCTGGAAGATATTGAAGGAAGAGTAATGTTTTATGTGTTTAAATTATGAACGGTAGCCAAAGTCCCTCGTTTACCTCCGCTTTTCTGCTATAAATCACGTATTAACAATATGTTACAAGCTGTGAGCAGCGCTATTAGCCCAATAATTCAGCGTTCATTTTTTTAACGCCTATCCTGCTTCCTCATATTTTATCCTTTCAATTCAAGTAGTTTCATTAGGCATCATTCCTGCTTTACTCTGATTTAAAAAAGTTGCGAGGAGGTAAGAATGAGGAGACAGCTTTTATTCGTGACGTATGAGAATGAAGACCTCGATGAAGGACTCAACTATGCCATCGATCTGGCCAATACGATGGGCAAAGACATCGCGATCATGATTGCCTCAAACAAAAAGACGCTGAGGGATAAATTTGATGATCTGATGTCTGCGGTGACCTTCGCCGAGGCAAACGACCATGCGGCTGCAAGACAAATCCTCTCTTCAGGGCAGAAGGTGTCAGAGCTTGAAGACAGGGTCGATCGTCTTGCTGAGAAATGCCAAAGGTCGGGTGTGAGTGTGAGCATACACTCAGTGACGGCGGACCTGTTTTCGTCGATCAAGAATTTCTTGAGAGAAAAGACAGGCATAGACATGGTACTCCTGAGCCCGAGCATTACAGACAACGGAAATGTGTCTTCCCGGGAACTGAACAAACTGGTCAGGAGCGCATCCAGGCCGGTAGTCACCATGGCAAAGCAGGCGCTGGCGCCTGTCAATTAAAACACAAGTTATTTTTTCTAAAAAGGAGGATTCGAGATGTATCTTTACTTACCGGTGGCGTTGACCAGCATAAACGTGCTCATCCCCGTCGGGCTGGGTCTCGCCGTGGGCCTGCTTTCAGGCCTCTTTGGAGTGGGGGGAGGTTTTCTTATGACACCGCTTCTGATAATGTTCGGCATACCGTCTACAGTGGCGGCTGCGACTGATTCAAACCAGATAGTTGCGGCATCCACCTCGGGGACATATGCCCATTGGAAGGTCGGCAATGTGGACTTCAAGATGGGATTGTATCTGCTCCTGGGAGGTTTTATCGGGGGTCTCGTCGGCGTACAGGGAATAAAGCTCCTTAACGCGATGGGGAATGCGGATTTTGTTATTAAGATGACGTATGTTCTTATGCTCGGAATCGTCGGCACATATATGTTCATCGAAAGCCTGCAGAGCATGAAGAAAAAAAATGTGGAAGTGAATAAGCCAGCCAAGGAATCGGCTGTTGGGAAGTTCCTTAAGTCCCTGCCGCTTCAGACACACTTCGAAAAATCAGGTGTTACCCATTCCGCCCTGGTCCCGGTTGTTTTCGGCGGCTTTGTCGGCGTGCTTGCCGCTGTCATGGGTGTAGGCGGCGGCTTCCTGATGGTGCCTGTAATGGTCTATATCCTGAGGATGCCTATGCACGTGGTTGTCGGAACGAGCCTCTTTCAGATACTTTTCAACTGCATAGAGGTTACTTTTCTGCAGGCATACACTAATCACAGCGTCGATTTCATCCTGGCAGTGCTGCTTCTGATCGGATCGACCTTCGGCGCTCAGGTCGGGGCGGTTTTCGGAAGAAAGCTCAAGGGTGACCAGTTGAAGATAATCCTTGCGGTGATCGTCCTTATCGTCACCGTGAAAATTGTTTTCGAACTCACCTTGAGTCCGTCACTACTTTTGTCGATGGGAGGGGGACACTGATGAAGCTCAAAATTCTCATATTAACATTAATAGCATTTGCAGCGGCTGCAACATCTGCCTCGGCCACCTTGACAGCTACGGCTAACCATGATCACATAACCGTAGACTTCTTTTATCATGGCAGCACTGTCAGCGTCAGGGGAGTATCAGACCCAGGGACAGACCTGGTAATTAAAATAAGTTCCCCTGAAGGACACCAGACATTAAGGCAGAAGGGCAAGGTCGCAGGGCTGCTTTGGATGAATGTAGGGAAGCTCACTTTCGAACATGTACCCGGGCTTTATTTTATCCATAGCACGAAGAACCTCAGTGAGATGCTGAGCAGTGAGGAACTCAGCAAATATGTGCTCGGATATTCCGCCCTCGAATCACATGCGGAGGTTTCCCCTGTATCAGGCGATGCTGAAAAAAACAAATGGTTCGATGAATTTGTGAAGATGAAAGAGGCTTCGAATGTATATGCGACGTCAAGCGGAAAGATTTCTACTACAATGAAAGACGGCCTGCAGGAGTATTACGTGCTGATGGACTGGCCGTATCAGGCTCCTCCGGGTCAGTATACAGTTTCTGTGTATGCGATCAAGGGCAATAAGGTGGTAGAGCAGGCCGAGTCCAAGGTTACTGTTGAGCAGGTTGGGGTTGTTAAGTCTCTTGCCGGAATGGCTAAACAGAGTGCCGCTGTATATGGAATTATTTCCATCATAGCCGCCCTCGGAGCGGGTTTCGGTGTAGGCCTTATCTTCAGAAAAGGCGGGGGGGCCCATTAATTGATGTATAAAACGCTATTAGTTGGTCTTGACGATTCCCAGGCTAGCAAGGCTGCGATGATCGAGGCCGCCAACTGGGTGAAGCGCCATGGAGGAAAGGTTGTTCTTGTTTATGCGGCCTATTTCGACTCGGAGGAATTCGGGATAGCTCCGACACAGCTAGACAGCCGCCTCAGGCATGGTGAAAAAGTCTGCGCCGAGACTAAAGAAATGATCGCCAGAGAATTCGGCATAGAGGTGAGTTCTCTTCTTTGCGAAGGAGAGCCGCCCGAGGTCATTCTGAATATGGCGGCTGAAAGAAAGGCCGACCTTATTGTACTGGGCACTTACGGCAGAAAAGGATTGAACAGGCTTCTTATGGGCAGTGTGACGTCGCATGTGATTGTGAATTCGCCGGTCGACGTGCTCGTGATAAAGAAGGAGTGCAGCGACTGCACAGGAACTTACAGATCCATACTTGTTTCCTATGACGGCTCCGGTCACAGCAAAAATGCCCTGGACAGAGCATGCAAGTTGTCGCAATTGGATAACGCAGAGGTCACTGTCCTGTATGTCATCCCGCGCTACGAAGAGATGGTCGGATTTCTAAAGACCGAGTCGATCAAAAAAAGCCTTCTTCAGGAGGCTCAGAAGGTCATCGATAGCGCAAGGGAACTCGCTGGCAAAAGCGGGGTGTCGGTAAAGACTGAAATACGGGAAGGGCATGCGGCCGACAGAATACTTGAGACGGCTGCAAGTCTGAAAAATGACCTTATAGTAATGGGAAGTTACGGTTGGAGAGGTGTAAACAAGGCCATAATGGGAAGTACGACGGAGAGGGTGTTAATCGACGCCACTTGTCCGGTACTTGCGGTGAGGTAAATACGATGAAAGGTTATAGAAAGGTACTTATTGCTGTAAACGGCAACCGCGAGGTGCTTAGGCATGGTTTGAAACTGGCGGATGACGAGAAATGCTGGGTGACGGTTGTCAAGGTCATCCCTTCTTATGAAGGCGATCTCAACCTTGTCGGCGTAAAAAATATCGAGGATGTGCTTAATAGCGAAGCGGCTAAGGCTGTCTCGGACATCAAAGAGACTGCAGCCGCCGAAAAGGCCCTTGTAAAGACGAGGGTTGAAGAGGGCGATGTCTCCGAGAAGATTGTTCAGGTAGCAGAGGAAGAGAAGTGCGACATCATCATCATGGGGGCAAAAAAGCGTAGCTGGCTGAGAAAGATCTTCGGAGACAATGTCGTCGAAAGGGTCATCCAGAGTGCGCCCTGTCCGGTTTTGGTCCTGGGGACGTAGCAGCTTAGCGGAGTGAGAAGCGCTTAAAGGTATGTGTGTGGGAAAGTTTGAAAGGCTCGTCAGAAGGGGAGTTCTGACGGGCCCGCAGTTGAAGGATTACGTAGACGAGGCTGCTTCCTTCGGAAAATACCCCGAGGACGTTCTTTTGGAGAAGGGCGTGCCTAAACACGAACTTCTGTTCTGTCTTGCCGAACATTACGGGTATCCATTTGTCGAATACGACGAGACGCTTATGGCTCCTTATCTGGTCACGATGCGTCTCGATTTGGAGAGGCAGAAAAAGGCCCTCTGGTACCCGCTTTCGGTAGGAGAAGACACGGCTGATGTAGTTGCATATGCGCCCGAAGACCCGGCGGTAGCCGAGGATATCAGGCGCACATTAAATGTATCGTCTATCAATTTTCGCGTAGCCCTTCCTTCCGATCTCCTGAGAATTATTGAAAACAATTTCGATGTGAATCCCAACTTCGGGATCGCAGGCGGAAGGACGCCTCTGGCGCATGTGAGGACCGCTTTTGCCTACCGGCGCTCAACCTACGCATATTTCAGAACGCTGCTGGCCCGGGGAAGGACGGGGCTCGCCTTTATCAGGACCGGCATATCCCTCGTTACTATTTCAATTCTTTTTCTGAGGATATTCGGGACCGGCTGGTATTCGGTTTTGAATGTCCCACTGCTGCTGGGCGGCATTATTATGATCTATGATGGGTTGAAGTGGTACATGCCATGTCGCGTTGTTGCCACGAAGCCTATAAACTATGAATGCACTGAGCCGACCTGGGGGACTACTGTGCTTGAGTCCAGGCCGTCACCTGCCGGTCCGGTGATAGAACGCAGCGCTACGGTCCCTGGTGCAGAAGAACTCAGGGAAGGGTGGGAGACTCTTTCCCCGGTAATGCGGCGTCGTTTCCTTGCAAGCGACAGGACCGACCTCGCGGAAGAAAGGACTTCACTGGCGGGATACCGGACTGTGGTCTCCAAGGCCAGAACAGGCCTTGCCTTTACGAGAACCGGGGTTGCCTTCAGCGGACTCGGGATAGGGTTGATCAGGTCTTTTCATGAGAGCCGCTGGACAGCCTTCGACATATCTCTTATAGTCGTCGGAGTTGTGATGATAATCGAAGGTTTTCACTGGTACTACCGCAGGCGGAGCACCTGGCTTACAGGGGTAAAATGCGCCGTCACGAGGAACCTGAGGGACAGCATCTGGGACCTGACATTTCCCCTGGGACACAGGCGAAACGGCCGGAAGAAGGACAAAGACTGTCCCCCTGTCCGCGCAACTGACCTTCCGGGCATATGGGCAACAACAGGCGTAGCCCTTGAAAGGACAGTCCTGGCAGAGAGGCGCAACGTCATGTCGAGACTCCGCACGGTTATGGCCCACTCCCGCACGGGAATGGCCTTTATAAGGACGGGAATCGGTATCTGCGCTGTCGGAGCCGGACTTATGTTCTATTTCGGCACCGCTTCGCTCGGTTGGACTATTTCAAATGCAGCAATGATGCTTGGCGGTCTTATGCTGATTATTGACGGCTTCCTTTGGGCCGTCCCGGCCGAGAAGATGAGAATCCAATACCCGTACTGCTACGGCGACATGGAAATTACTGTTCCGGATTATGGCAAACCGGCGCGCTGCTGGGGAAAGGCTGTGTTCAGTCATGATGCAGACTGATCTTCAGGAAGCTTCCGAGTTTTCGGCGCTCAGCGAGTGGGATGTCCTCGATTCAGAGGAAATCGCTGAAGCGACGGCACGCTGCCGGTCAAGGGGCATCGACGCCGAGAGGATCCTTATGACGGAATACGGCGTACCGAAGCATGTTTTGCTTGGCGCGCTGGAGGATTACTATCACTGCCCTTCGATCGAATATGACGAGCGTCTTCCAATACCGCTTGAGATACTAGGTGGTCTGGACGCCAATGTCCTTTCGGCCGGATTATGGATGCCAGTGATGAAGGACAAAAACGGCACTGTTGTGATCGCGGCCCGGAATCCTTACAGCCCCGAGGTGGTTGCCGACATCAAGAGGCATATCAAGGCCGAAGCCTATGAATTCAGGGTGGCGCTGGCCGATGACATCCGATGGTATATCCAGGACTTTTTGCACGAGAAACCCGGCTGTTTGATAGGCACGGAAAGGACGGGCCTGGCCTATTGGCGAAACACTATGGCACAATGGAGAACGAGGCTTGCATGCTACAGGACGGACCTGGCCAGGGCAAGGACAGGCCTAGCGTTTCAGCGATGGGGCCTGGGCACCCTTGCTCTTGCCAATACGCTTGTTCAATCGAAGAATGCTGGTATTTCCATTTATCTCTATTATTTCCTTGTTCTGGCCGGCGCGGCTCTTTTCTTTTGCGGGCTTCCGGTTTATATGCGGGTCAGGAGGTCGAGGATTACGCCGCCGGGGCATCATACCCTTGTCGAGGTGACAGCGGCGACGCTTGTGTTCCTCGAGAATTATCATTTCATCGAAGAAAGTGGCGTCCGGCCCCCGACAAAGGGCACAATGCTGGCAAGGATGGGCGACATGCTGGCCGACCATTGCACGATACTTTATCCTTCTCCTTCAAGCAGGGTACGAACACAGCTGGCGCGGGAGCGGAACGTCCTTGCCGCCCAGCGGACGATAGCCGCTTGCTACAGGACGATTTACGCCCGCGCAAGGACAGGGCTTTCCTTCATGCGGACGGGCTTTTCCTTTGTGAGCATAGGGATCGGCCTCATAAGCTATTTCGGCCTTGGTGCGGCCGCGGTATTTGACTTCTTTCTGGTTATAGCCGGACTTCTTATGCTTATCGACGGTTTGCTCTGGTATATGCCGGTGAGGAAAGAACAGGCTGAAATCCCCAGAAGCCTGGCCTATCCCGAGTAATACGGGCGTTTGCGGATTACCGGCGATTAAGCTTATAAATCCACGGCGCATGCCCTTCAGGTTATAATAACCGAATAAATTATATGAATGTAGAGAACAAGATCATACTTTCCAATGTTTTTAACATCGTACTGATCCTGCTGATAGGGTTTTTTGCGATGCAGAACCTTAATCTGATGCTCACGAAGCTTCGCTTCGTGGAGATAGCCGACGACTTAAACGCGTCTTTTCTTGAAATGAGGCTTTCCGAAAAGAACTATTTTCTCTATCATGACGAGTCGGCTCTTCTGGACATAAAGGACAAGATCGACTCTACGATGAAGTCAATAGACCTCGCGGGTCAGGACATAAGCCGGGCCATAGGCCAGACAAACCTTGATCTGCTAAAATCCCATCTGAAAGAATATTCGGAGATGGTTGACGAGATTCGCATGACTTCGCGCAGAGATGTCACTATCGAGGCGACGTTCCGGACGAGAGGAAAGAATCTCAGAGAGTTCTCCAACGCTATAACCAGTCTTGAAAGGAAGGGCGTAAACGATATTATCGCAAGGTCCAAGAACGTGCTTTTTTACTCTTTTTGGGCTGTGCTGGCAACGGCTATAGTCGTTAGTCATTTCATTTCTCAGAAGATATTACGCTCACTGAGGGAAATTCAGAAACTTGCGAAATCCATCTCTCAGGGCAACTTCAATAAAATTGAACGTCTGTCGTCGGCGGATGAGTTCGGCTCAGTAATAGACGCGGTCAACTCCATGTCGGAGGAATTGAAAAACCGCGAGGAGGAGCTGATACAGTCAAAGAAACTCGCCTCCCTTGGCATTCTGACTGCCGGTGTGGCCCATGAGCTCACAAATCCCTTAAACAATATTTCCATGATCGCGCAGAACTATCAGGAGTTCTACGACGTCTTAAGCGAACGCAACCGGCTGGAACTCATGAAAAAGATCGAGGGAGAGACGGTAAGAATAGAAGAGATCGTCAGGAACCTTCTGGATTTTTCCAGGCCAAAGGAGGCCAAACTTGAGAAAAGAGAGATCAATGCGACGGTCCTTAAGGCTCTAGAGCTGATGCAGAATACGCTTGATATCTCAAATGTAGAGGTAAGAACTGAACTGGGAAAAGATCTTCCCCTTCTTTATATCGATGTTCATCAGATAGAGCAGGTGCTGGTGAACCTTATCACAAATGCTGTCCATGCGATGGATCACGGCGGCATACTGAAGCTTGCTACAAGACTGGGCGCTGACGGGCAGACGGTAAAAGTGGCCGTTCTGGATACCGGCAAGGGGATACCGCCGGAATTCCTGCCGCATATCTTCGATCCATTTTTCAGCACGAAGGGAGTGGGCGGGACGGGCCTGGGTCTTTCGGTAAGTTATGGGATAATTAAGAACCACGGCGGCAGCATAAAGGTCGTAAGCACATTGGGGGCAGGAACGACATTTACAATCGAGCTGCCAGTTTATGATGACAATATAGATAACAAGAATATAAGACGCTAGAATTTATAGAGAGGAGAAATTTAATGAGTGCAAACAAGATCATGATCATCGATGACGAAAAGATCGTGGGTGATATGGCAAAGCTGTCACTGGAGCAGGATGGCTACGTGGTGGAGACCTTTCTAAACGCGGAGCCTGCACTTGAAAGGCTGAAGGAAGAAGAGTTCGATGTGGTCGTCACGGACCTTAAGATGAGAGGCATAGACGGCATGGAGGTGCTAAGGACCGTCAAGAGACTTTATCCAAAAACCAAGGTGATCATGATCACGGCCTTCGCCAACCTAGACGCCGCCATTGAGGCGTTGAGGGGCGATGTCCACGACTTTTTCCCCAAGCCGGTGAGGATCAAGGAGTTGAAGGTATCCATTCAGCGGGCACTGAGCGGAGAGTAATGAAGAATGTACTCGAGAAGATAAAGTCTTTCCTGGGACCTTCCAGGAAAGAGGGCGGGCACTTGCCAATAAAGGCTGTTTTCAGGAGCTTCAAGGAGGTGCTGGAAAACAACAGCCACGCGCTGGAGATTATCGCCGATATGGGCGAAAAACTTGGCGGCGACTATCTTTTCGATATTAATTACATTAAAGGTGCATATTCGGAACTTGCTGGAACGGTCTCAAACTCCCTGCAGAATTTCGATGCGCTTACTTCGAATAAATATCTGAAGCTGCACGACGTATTCGGCCACGTCGACTCTCAAATAAAAAGGCTAATATATGACGTTACTCCCACACCAGGCGTGATGGTCCTGTTCTTTAACGACATAACCTGGAACATGTTCCGGGACGTTGGCGGCAAAAACGCCGCCCTTGCGGAGATGTCGAATTATCTGAAACTGAATATCCCGGGAGGCTTTGCGATTACTACTAGCGCTTTTGACGAGTTCGTTGCCGGGAACAACTTGCAGGAAAAGATCCGGGCGACCGGCGGGAGTTCCCCTGCGGATGACAGTCTCTATGAAGAGATAAGGCGTCTGATAATGAACGGGACCATTCCGGAGGAACTTGACAGCGCAATAAGCGGGGCCGTCGTGAGGATCAGGGAGACCTTCGGCAGGGATTGCTTCCTTGCCGTGCGTTCCAGCGCGGAGGAGGAAGACGGTGAACACTCTTTCGCCGGACAGTTTGAAACTGTCTTGAATGTCCCGCTCGACGTCAAGGCAGTCGAGGCCGCCTATAAAAAGGTCCTCGCCAGCCTGTATTTGCCGAGTTCGGTCGCATATCAGAGCGGCCTTGGATACCAGATCGGAAACATCAAGATGGCTGTAGGCTGCCTGATCATGGTAGACGCAGTGAAAAGTGGCGTTCTCTACACAGTGGCGCCCAATGGAGACAAGGACATCGTGGTAATAAATTCGACATGGGGCCTTGGGTCGCTTATTGTTGAGGGACAAACTGACGCCGATATGTTCATGGTTAATAAAGAGATAGAGCCCAAATTGCTGGGCACGAAGACAGGCAGAAAGGAATATATGGTAGTCAGCCGGAAGGATGGTGGTGTCGAAAAAATTAAGACACCTGAGGATATGGCAGTGACTCCTTCCCTTACCGCCGAAGAGGCCATAGGGCTTGCCAGGCAGGCCGTCTATATAGAGAAACACTTCAGAAAGCCGCAGGATATCGAGTGGGCAATCGACAAGGCTGGGAGGCTTTTTATTTTGCAGGCCAGACCTTTACGTGAGATGGAAACGGCAGAAGAAGGCCGCGTGCGTTACGAAAGAGAGACCCGGGCAGCAGATGCGCTTATGAAGGACAGGGGAACAGTCGTGCAAAAAGGCGCAGGAGCTGGGAGGGTCTTTGTCCTCAGACATCCGGGTGAGATGGACAAGTTTCCAAAGGGTTCGGTGCTTGTCTCAAAGTACGACTCTTCCAATTTCGTGCGTATCATGCCTTATGTCTCGGCAATCATCACCGACGTTGGCGTTCCGACAAGTCATATGGCTTCGCTGTGCAGGGAGTTCAGGGTCCCCACTGTTGTAAACGCCGGGGATGCAACCAGGATTTTTGAGCACGGGCAGGAGGTCACTGTGGTGATAGACGAGGAGGGTGTCACGGTTTATGACGGAATTGTAAAGGAATTACTTAAAGACAACGGCAGGAACTCCCTTAAGATGGAGGAACTCTACGAATACAGAAAAAGAAGGTATGTCCTCCGATACATTTCTATGCTTAACCTGGTCGATCCTGCGCAGGACAATTTTTTGCCCGAGGGATGCAGGACTATGCACGATATTATCAGATTCATGCATGAAAAAGCCGTGACGGAACTGGTTGTGAACGCTGGACGCGGTAATGATATAGTGAAGAAACATGCGGCGGTGAAACTGGACCTGCCCGTGCCCGCAGGCATCGTGGCGATAGACATAGGAGGCGGATTGGACATTGGCGAGGGGGCCGGGAAGGCCGTGTTTGAGCAGATCATGTCCGTTCCTCTGAGGGCGGTCGCCAAGGGAATGATGCATCCCGGGGTTTGGCATGCTGACGCTATCTCGCTTAAGGCAGGGGATTTTTTTTCCAGCATGATGAGGATGCCCGATCTTACCGCCGACCGAAGCGAGTATGTCGGTTATAATGTGGCGGTCATCTCCGGGGAATATCTGAATCTGAGTATCAGGTTCGGATATCACTTTACGGTTCTGGATTGCTACTGCAGTGAAAATGCCAGAAACAATCATATCTATTTCCGGTTTATCGGAGGCGCCACCGACATGGCCAAACGGTCCAGGAGGGTGGAGGTTATATCGTCAATTATCCGGAATTTCGGGTTCAGTATAATGGTAAAGGGGGACCTTCTGATAGGAAGACTCGCGAATATAAACAGGGACGAGATGGAGGTTGTGCTCGATCAGCTCGGCAGACTGTTGGCCTTTACAAGGCAGCTTGATGCCGTCCTAAATGATGACGCCTCTGTGGCTGTCTTTGCGCAAAATTTCATGGAGGGCAAGTATACTATCTGAATCAGAATCTTGCCGGAGGAATATGCCGCTTAGCATTAAGGAAAAATTATATAAAAATATTCTCGACAACCTCTATGACGGCGTTTACCTGGTTGACTTGGACAGGAGAATTACATATTGGAATAAGAGCGCTGAATTTATGACCGGGTACAAGAGTTCTGAGATTGTGGGCAGACACTGCTGGGATAACATCCTCATGCATGTGGATCTGGAAGGGCGGAGTCTCTGCCACGGGCCATGTCCGTTGGCAAGATCGATGAAAGAGGACAGGATGCTTGAGCAGGAAGTATACCTGAGGCACAAAGACGGACACAGAGCGCCGGTTCTGGTGCGTGCGAGTCCGCTCAGGGATGCGGCGGGACAAGTGATTGGAGCGGTAGAAATATTCAGCGACAACACCCCCAGAATTACGCTTAAACAGAAGGTCGAAGAATTGCAAAAAATGGCCCTTCTCGATCCGCTTACCGGCCTCGGCAACAGAAGGTATGCGGAGTTGACGGTGCATACAAAACTGGATGAGATGCACAGGTATGACTCGAGGTTCGGAGTGCTCTTTCTGGATATCGATTTCTTTAAGAAGGTTAATGATACTTATGGCCACGAGACCGGCGATAAAGTCCTGCAAATCGTGGCCAAAACCTTGCAAAATGGCGTCAGGTCGTCTGACACGGTGGGCAGGTGGGGCGGGGAAGAGTTTATTGCGTTCATCTCCCACATGGATGGTTGGGCGCTTTCCGGTTTGGCCAATAAGCTCCGCAGGCTCGTCGAAAAATCGAATTTTTATGAGGGGCAGGCATTAATTAATGTCACGGTTTCCATTGGCGCCACCGTCTCAAAAATGGAAGACACTGTGGAAGATCTGGTCAGGCGGGCTGACCAGCTGATGTATAAAGCCAAATTATCCGGGCGCAATCGTGTGGTAACAGATTAGGCGCCCGACCTTATTTGCGCATCGGCCATCGTCTTCTTCGTTGTCAGAAAATAGGTACACAGAGTTTGTCTATAAAGTCTCTATCTGTCATCCTCGGGCTTGACCCGGGTATCCGGATACACTGAAAGCACTGGATCCCCCGATCAAGTCGGGGAGTGACGAACGGTAAAAGTTGTAGTTATCGGACCAATTCCACATCCTATTTTAGCCCTCCGCCCTCCGCCCACCTCCGCCCACCGGTGCCTGTTGCCTCAAACAGAAATCGATACGAAAAATCTTTGAAAATGTCTTCTATAGGCGGAGCTATGGGAGGCGGAAATGGTCCGATAACTACAACTTTTACCGTTCGTCATTCCCCGACTTGATCGGGGGACCCAGTGCTTTCAGTGTATCCGGATACCCGGGTCAAGCCCGAGGGTGACAGATAGATACTTTATAGACAAACTCTGTGTACCTAATTTTCTGACAACTAAGAAGACGATGGCTGATGCGCAAATAAGGTCGGGCGCCTAATCTGTTACCACACGAT